>CAYYZJ010000177.1:0-2307 GCA_964475615.1 uncultured Flavitalea sp.
CCCAGAGCGAATGGTTCCTGAATACGGAGCGGAACAATAATCCCGACATCGGGTTTCATTTCAGCTCCGAGATCCATAAGGAAGTACTGGCATGAAGACAGCAAGGGACATACCCGTAGAGACAAGCCGCCTGCAGATCATACCGCTTAATGTAGCAGAGCTGAAGCAATACCTGCTGGCCGATGATATTTTTGAAAAGCAGGCCGGACTTAAACTGAGCGGCCGGAAGGTATCGCCCGATATCAGGGAAATGGTCAACCGCATCATGCTGCCCAGGATGGAAAGAGCGGTGGATGACAATTATCTCTATCATACTTTCTGGATCGTGGTTGAAAAAAAATCAGGGGTCATTGTAGCCGAGCTGGGCTTCAAAGGCGAGCCCAACCGCAAGGCGGAGATCGAGATCGGATATGGAACCATGCCTGCTCATCGCGGAAAGGGCATTATGACCGAGGCGGTAGGCGGAATGATCGGATGGGCAAAGCAGCAGGATGAAGTGGATTATATTCTGGCGGAAACCGATGAAAATAATATCGCGTCTATACGCATCCTGCAAAAAAACAATTTCCAGCGGTTTGATAAGAGAAAGCAAATGCTTTGGTGGAAGATCGAAGTAAAATCATCTGATCTAACTTAATCTTACTTGAACATTGAATATTGAGTGTTGAGTGTTGAATGTTTTACTGCGCTGCCCCGGAGAAACACTCAACACTCAATATTCAACACTCAAGTGTAATTAGCCAATCATTTCAATGGTATGCCTGTATAATTATGAGGGCTGATCTTTTTCAATTCTTTTTTTACCACTTCCGGTACTTCGAGCTTGTCGATAAAATCGTGCAATGATTTTTTGGTGATATGTGAATTGCCTCTGGTCAGCTCTTTCAGCGCTTCATAAGGACGCGGATATTCTTCCCTTCTTAAAATAGTCTGGATGGCTTCTGCCACAACGGCCCAGTTGTTCTCGAGGTCATCATGTATCTTCTGATCATTCAATACCAGCTTGCCCAACCCCTTTTCTATAGATTTTAAAGCAAGAATGGTATGGGCGAACGGAATGCCGATATTGCGGATGGCAGTCGAATCGGTGAGGTCGCGCTGCAGGCGGGACACGGGAAGCTTGGATGCAAGATGACTGAACAGCGCATTGGCAATACCCAGGTTCCCTTCCGCATTTTCAAAATCGATGGGGTTCACCTTATGCGGCATGGCAGAAGAGCCGACTTCGCCTTTCTTTATTTTTTGCGTGAAATATTCCAGTGAAATATAAGTCCACATATCCCGGCAAAAATCGATCAGGATATTGTTGATCCTTTTCATGGCATCGAAATGCGCGGCCAGGTCATCATAATGCTCGATCTGCGTGGTGTATTGCTGTCTTTGCAGTCCCAGTGTTCCTTCCACAAATTCATTGGCCAGCCTGATCCAGTCTTTTTTCGGATAAGCCACATAATGCGCATTGAAATTGCCAGTGGCCCCTCCGAATTTCGCGGAGAAAGGGATCTGGATCAGCAGTTCGGCCTGGTTCTCGAGCCGCTCTACGAACACCATGATCTCTTTGCCGAGCAGGGTGGGACTGGCAGGCTGTCCATGCGTGCGAGCCAGCATAGGCGTATCGCACCATTGCCTGGCCAGCAGTTTGAGCTGGCGGTTCAGGTTGAGGATGGCAGGCAGGTATTCGATCTCAACGGCATGCTTCCACAGCAAAGGGATGGCGGTGTTGTTGATGTCCTGCGAAGTGAGGCCGAAATGGATCCATTCTTTCAGATCGTCGGCATTGGCCTCATTGAGCTTTTCTTTCAGAAAATATTCAACGGCCTTTACGTCGTGATTGGTGATCTTTTCCGTTTTCTTGATTTCCTGTGCGTCTTCGAGATGGAAATTATCTATTACCGAACGGAATTTTTTTTTGGCCTGGGCGGAGATGGGGAAAAAATTTTTTTGTGCGAGAAAAAGAAAATACTCCACTTCCACCAGCACACGATACCTGATCAATGCATATTCTGAAAAATAATCATCGAGATGTTGAACCAGGTTGCGGTAACGTCCGTCAACCGGTGAAATGGCCGTAAGCGGGTTTAGTTCCATGTGCCGGCAATGATATGACTTTTATTGTTAAGCTTTGTCGCCTTACTTTTGCAGCCAAAATTAACACAAAGGACTTGGACAGAAAAATACGTGTAGGCGCAGTGAGCTACCTCAACACAAAACCGCTCTTGTATGGAATTCAACACACTGCTTTGATCAATGATATCGAACTCAGGATAGACTATCCTGCAAGCATAGCCGCAATGCTGTTGCAGGATG
>CAYYZJ010000178.1:0-24810 GCA_964475615.1 uncultured Flavitalea sp.
CTGCCTGGCGTGATGGTGAACTCGGCCTTTGTTTTTAATTTTTTATCGATGGCCTGCTTGGCAACAGAAGCAGACCGGCTGATGTCCTCATAAGAGGAATTGGTGCAGGAGCCGATCAGGGCTACTTCCAAAGTCTTGGGCCAGTTATTGGCTTTTACCGCTTCGGCAAATTTGGAAATGGGCCAGGCCAGGTCGGGGGTGAAGGGGCCGTTGACATGCGGCTCCAGTTCGCTGAGATTGATCTCGATAACCTGGTCGAAATATGTTTCGGGATTGGCATACACTTCCGGATCCGGACGAAGATGCTCGCGGATGCCATCGGCCAGCGCAGCCACTTCTTCACGGCCGGTCGCTTTCAGATACACGGACATTTTATCGTCATAAGGGAAGATGGAGCAAGTGGCGCCGACTTCCGCACCCATATTGCAGATGGTTCCCTTACCGGTTGCACTGAGGCTGTCGGCGCCTTCGCCGAAATATTCTATAATGGCGCCGGTGCCTCCTTTTACGGTAAGGATCCCTGCCACTTTCAGGATCACATCTTTGGGAGCCGTCCAGCCGCTCAGCTTTCCGGTGAGCTTTACCCCGATGAGCTTGGGCATTTTCAGTTCCCAGGGCAGGCCGGCCATCACATCAACGGCATCGGCGCCGCCGACACCAATGGCGATCATACCCAGTCCGCCTGCATTGGGCGTATGCGAATCGGTGCCGATCATCATGCCGCCGGGAAAAGCATAGTTTTCCAATACCACCTGGTGAATGATGCCGGCCCCGGGTTTCCAGAAGCCGATCCCGTATTTATTGGAGATGGAAGCAAGAAAATCATATACTTCCTTATTTACATCGAGGGCAGTGGCCAGGTCGGCGGCAGCGCCTGTCTTGGCCTGTATGAGGTGATCGCAATGCACCGTGGAGGGAACGGCCACCTTGTTGCGGCCGCAGGTCATGAACTGCAACAGGGCCATTTGCGCCGTTGCATCCTGCATGGCAACGCGGTCGGGGGCAAAATCAACATAATCCTTTCCTCTTTCATAAGCATGCGCGGGGGGCTGGAATAAATGCGCGTACAGTATTTTTTCGGTTAATGTTAAAGGTTGTCCTGTCAATTTCCGGGCTGCTTTTACTTTGTCCGGTATGCCGGCATAAATCTTTTTGATTAAATCCAGATCGAAAACCATGATCAATTACATTTTAGCGGGTTATTGTTGAAAATGCCCTGATCTTTCTCTGCGGGAGATGAAAGAAAGAGCAGCGCTGAGAATGCGAAATTACCAAAAAATGCGCTTACTGCTTAAACATTAACCCTTTCCTTTTTTCCCGGAATTTTTTAAATTTGTCGCCATGAACAGGCTGAAGCATTTTATCGAATGGCAGGCTTTCGGGGTGTGCACTGCCATAGGCGAAAGAGTGGGCATTGCCACTTCCCGCATCCGCACCTGGTTTGTTTATATTTCCTTTCTGACGATGGGGTCGCCGCTGATCATTTATTTTGTGCTGGCTTTCTGGATGAATATCAAAAGATATATTTTATCTGCGCGAAGAAATCCGCTGAAGTATTTATGATTTAATATTAAATATTACCTATTCAATACCTACAGCTTTTCTCAATTTCACCAACTCTTCCAGCAATTGCTGCAACAGATCGAGCCTGAGCATATTGGCTCCATCGCTTTTGGCCACAGCGGGATTGGGGTGCGTTTCGATGAACAGTCCATCTGCCCCCGCTGCAATGGCGGCTTTGGCAATGGTGCCGATGAGCTGGGGATTGCCCCCTGTTACTCCGCTGGTTTGATTGGGCTGTTGAAGGGAATGCGTGCAATCCATCACCACGGGCACTCCATGTTCTTTCATCCAGGGAATATTTCGATAATCCACTACCAGATCCTGATAACCGAAAGTGGTCCCTCTTTCAGTGAGGATGATCTTGTCATTGCCGGCCTTCCGTATTTTTTCTACGGCGAATTTCATGGCAGGGCCGCTGAGGAACTGTCCTTTTTTTACATTCACCACTTTGCCGGTTTCTGCTGCGCTGATGAGAATATCCGTTTGCCGGCAAAGAAAAGCCGGTATCTGCAATACGTCCACATATTTTGCAGCCGGTGCGGCTTCATCGTGCGCATGTATATCCGAAGTAGTGGGAAGCTTGTATTTTTCGCCCAGCTTTTTTACCAGGCCCAGCGCTTGTTCATCACCGATACCGGTAAACGAACCGGCGCTGGTGCGGTTGGCTTTGCGGTAAGAAGATTTGAAAATATAGGGAATGCCGAGGTTCCTGCATAAGGCGGCTGCCTTATCGGCCACTTCCATGATCAGCTCTTCGCTTTCCACCACACAGGGGCCTGCGATGAGAAAAAAATTCTTTTCATCATACTGCTGGCCTTTGAACAGGTCTTTCAAAAATTTTTCCATTCGGCAAAGATAATTAAGTTTGTAGTTTACGGTTTTCAGTTTCCGGTTCAGCCATTTAAAGTTGGTGAGAACCGGAAACGGTAGACTGAAAACCGGAAACTGCTATATGCCAAAAGAAAAAATCCTTGTGATCGGCGCTTCGGGCCAGATCGGCGTAGAGCTTACGCAGGCCCTGCGCAGGATCTATGGCAATGCCCAGGTTGTTGCTTCCGATCTGCGGGAAGAGAACGAACTGCTTCGCGGCACCGGCCCTTATGTATCGCTCGATGTAATGAATAAGGAGATGCTGCACGTGCAGGTGATCCGGCAGAACGTTACGCAGATATACCTGCTGGCCGCTATTCTTTCGGCCACAGGCGAAAAAAATCCGGCGCTGGCCTGGCATCTCAATATGCAGGGCTTATTGAATGTGCTCGATATTGCACGCGAGGAAAAACTGCAAAAGGTGTACTGGCCCAGCAGCATTGCTGTTTTCGGCCCCACTTCTCCCAAGCAGAACTGTCCGCAGCAAACGATCATCGAGCCGATAACCGTTTACGGCATCAGTAAATATGCCGGCGAATTCTGGTGCAATTATTTTCACCAGCGTTATGGCGTGGATGTACGCAGCATCCGCTACCCGGGACTGATCAGCTATAAATCCTCCCCCGGCGGAGGCACTACCGACTATGCAGTAGAAATTTTTTATGAAGCGATTGAGCATAAACGTTATAAATGCTTCCTTAAAGAAGATACCTATCTGCCGATGATGTATATGCCCGATGCCATCCGCGCTACCATCGAGCTTATGGAAGCGCCTGTCGACAAGATATCCGTCAGAACATCCTATAACTTATCGGCTATCAGCTTTTCTCCCAAAGAAATCAGCGCCGAGATCAAAAAGCATATTCCCGATTTCAGGATCGAATATGCTCCCGATTACCGCCAGGCTATTGCCGATAGCTGGCCGAAAAGCATCGACGACAGCGTGGCCCGCTCCGACTGGGGATGGCGCCATGAATACGATCTCGAAAAAATGACGAAAGACATGCTGGAGAACCTGAAGGTTTTGCAGTAAACTTGCATTTTAATCAGGCACTATGCAAAGGTTGAGGTTAACAGTTCTTTTCCTGCTTTTTATTTTCGCTGCGCGGGCACAGGGATTGCCCAACGGCAAATGGAGAGCAGTACTGGAAAGAAAGGACGGACATGAGATCGTTTTCAATATTGAATCGAAAGACAGCAGCGGAAAAAAAATCCTCTATATAGAAAATGCTGCCGAGCGTTTATTGGTCGACGATATACGCGCGAAGGAGGATTCCATTCTGATCGTTCTGCCTTTCTTTGAATCGCAGATCCATGCTTCGCTATCGGCAGATAAACATTTGCTCAAGGGATGGTGGATCAAAAGAACGGCCGGCAAAGATCAGCTCATGCCTTTTGCAGCTTATGCGGGCCAGGATTACCGCTATCCTGTTCTTGCTCCGGCAAGCAAAAATATCAGCGGCCGGTGGGCGGTGAGTTTTATCAATGAGGGAAAAGAGCCCGATCCTTCCGTCGGCGAGTTCGCGCAGCAGGGCAACCAGGTTACCGGCACTTTCTTAAACCCCACCGGCGATTACCGCTATCTTGAAGGAACCGTGAATGGTGATTCGGTACAGCTTTCCTGCTTCGATGGTGGGCATTCATATTTGTTTACTGCAAGGATCACTGACAGCAGTCTTGTGGACGGCAGGTTTTTTTCAGGCCCTGTTTATGAACAAAGCTGGACGGGCAGAAAAGATCCCAATGCCAGCCTGCCTGATGAATTTTCGCTTACCAAACTAAAACAACCAAACGCCCGTCTCGATTTTTCTTTCCGCGATCTCGATGGCAGGATGGTTTCCATCAACGACAAGCGGTTTAACAATAAAGTGATCCTCGTGCAGATCATGGGATCCTGGTGCCCCAACTGCATGGATGAAACCCGGTTCCTGAGCGGTCTTTACGATCAGTACCACGGAAAAGGAGTGGAGATCATCGGCCTTGCTTATGAGCGCAGCACTGATTTTGCACGTTCCCGGAAAAGCCTGAGCAGCTTTCAGCAAAGGTTCAATGTGCATTATCCTATACTCATCACCGGCGTTACGGTAGGCGATCCGCAGCGTACAGAAAAAACCCTGCCCCAACTGCAAAGCATAGAAGGTTTTCCAACCACACTCTTCATCGATAAAAGCGGCCGCGTTCAAAAAATACATACCGGTTTTAACGGGCCTGCAACCGGCGAACATTACGAAAAAGAAAAGCAGGTGTTTTATACTATTATCGACGAAATGCTGAAGCAGTAGGCATCCGGGTTATACGTGTAAAAAAATTTTTATTGTAGTATAAATTTGTAACTTTGTTTAAAATTTGGGAAGTATGGACAGCAAAATAACATTGAGCTTCGATGAGGCCGTTATTAAGAAGGCAAAGAAATATGCTGAAGCCAATAATATCAGCCTGTCCCGCCTCGTCGAATTTTTATTAACGCAGGTAACTACTTCACAATATTCCCTCGAGGAGTTTCCCATTGCCGATTGGGTTAGCCAGGTTGCGGAAGGAGAAACGGTTTATCGAACCAAAAATAAAAGAACCCGCAAGGCAGCCAAATCCGAATATTTCGCTTCCAAAAAATGAGGGTATTCGTTGATGCCAACATACTCATCTCGGTATTGAACAAAGAATACCCTTTGTTTGCAGACACTTCGCGCATCCTCAGCCTGGCTGGTACCGGAAATTTTGAAATTTTTACATCGCCTGTTTGCCTGGCCATTGCATTTTATTTTGCCGAAAAGAAAGTGCGGGCCGAAGAAGCAAAGCGGAAAATTGCCACATTATGTTCGCATATACAAATTGCAGAGGCCAGTGCCATAACCGTTAAAAGAGCATTGCACGATCCGGCCGTCAGGGATTTTGAAGATGGTCTTGAATATTACAGTGCTTTTGAAAACAAATGCCATTGCATCGTTACCGAGGATACTGATGATTTTTATTTTTCGGAGATAGAAGTGCTTACCGGTCATGATTTCTTTTTGAAATACATGGCCGGGCGAAGGCGATAGCGCTTTGGCAATGTTTTTGTTTATAATCGCACAAAACCGTTTAAACCGTATAATTTATTTCAAGTCAAAGCGCTAAAATTGTAACTTTACCATAACTCTATCGTATCACTTACAAACGACTTACCATGAAACGAATCGCTCTTTTTTTATTTCTCTCAACTGTAGCCCTTTCTTTCAGCGCCTGTAAAAAAGAATATATCACCCAGCAGGTGGATCAGGCTTTTTCGAGAGTTTATCCGATAAATGGATCCGATTGGGGATCTTCTGATGGAGGATATACCTATTCCACCACATTGAGCGTTCCGGAAATTGATAACATCGTTGTAGGGCAGGGCGGTGTTATTGTATATTTGTCTTTCGATAATGGGGCTACTTTTGAAGCAGTGCCTGAGGTATATCAGAATATCTCTTATGGGGCTGTTCACTCAGGTGGGAGTGTAACCATCGATATCTATGATGTTGAAGGCAATCAGATCACTCCTCCATCAGGCCAGATCCTGGCTAAGGTCGTAATAGTTGATGCGGATCCTTTATAATAAATTATCTTCTCAAAACATTTATTTGATTTTAGGTTCATTTGTTGAACTAAACTTAATCTTGTTTTTTAAGGGAATTTGATTAATTTGCTGAACCAAAATCACTTCATTTTTCTGCCTTCTTATTCTGATGATAAGGATTTAATGTGTCCGGCACAGAAGTTCTTACCGGATTCCTTGTTCCATAGCATTATTGTCTTCAGTCTGGTTTGCTTTGTATAGTGGCACCTCACAAGATGCGTAGCTTGTGCAGTTTTATTATCATTAACCATAAAAAGCAACAGTATGAAAACATCTTACCTTGTTGGCTTCGGAATCCTCGCAGGTCTGGTATTCGCTTTTCCAGGCTGTGTCAAGCACACGGATATTCCTGCTTCGTCTGCCTCATCTTCCACTGATATCCTGCAACAGGATAGTATAATTATCACGCCATTTGGGCCAAGAAAAAGATCGGATGTACACCTAATTGAAAGTGGATATCATTTAAGCTTTAAAGAAGGGCATCTTCTTAAAGTCAATGATCAGAATGGAAAAGTGGAGGAAGATTTCGGTGTTCAGACAGTAACAAAGAATATCACCACGCAAGCAGAAGGCAGAAGCGGCGATCGGAACGTTGTCCCGCCGCAATTAGGCCAAGGTTGGATCACTTTTGCACAGAATAATACAACCTTATCCGTAGTCGGCTTTACAACCCAATGGACAGTACCTGTTCCGCCTCCTACAAATCACGGTCAGTTGCTGTATCTCTTCAATGGACTTCAGGACGGGCTCACTGGAACTTCACATATTTTACAACCGGTTTTACAATATGGCTCGAATGGTGCTTTTGGAGGGAATTACTGGGTCATTGATAATTGGTATGCGTCTTGCGGAACATGCCCGGCAATGTATGGGACGCCTGTAACGGTAAATCCCGGCACTGTTCTGGTCGGTAATATGAATGGAGCAGCAGCAACCAGCGGAGGAGGATATAACTACACTTCTTCCTTTTATCGTATTCTCGATAATCCTCCAGGCAGGATTCAATATTATCCAACAAGCAATAACGTAAGCATAACTAATGTTCCACAACTTATTTATGCGTTTGAGACTATGGAATCCTACAGGATGGAAGTCGCTACCGATTATCCGGATAATCCTGTCAATATGACCAATATTCAAATTTTGCTTCCAGGAGGAAGAAGACCCGTTGTTGCCACTTTAAACTGGATACCACATAATGTAGTCACAGATGTTGGCCAGCATACTACCGTAATCAGCGGAAGTGAAGTTGATCTGCATTTTCATTGATAACTGTAAGCTTATTGGACGGTAGATGGAATAAGAAGTTAGTTATTTCAATATTTTCTTTGCTTCAAAAGCCAGCGCTTCTGAAACGAGATGCTGCATGGATGCCCTGGGATTCTGCGCCAGCATTTCCAGCAGATTTTTATTCAAGTCCATTCCGCTGGCATCCGGCGGCAGGAAAGAAGCAACCTGGTTAATGATGAGCAGGTTCTGATCCTTGAAATTCCTGACCGCTTCCCAGGCTTCGGGCGATACATAGATCTGCTGGGTAATATTGTGCTCAAATTCCTGTTTGATGGTTTGGATCAGCAGCGACTGCATTTCACGCACGCTTAATCCCTGCTGATTAACCCGGTTAACGAGATTGGGAAGAGCGATGCGGTCGGTAAGCAGGATCAGCCGTTCATAAGCCTGCAACTGCAATTGTTTGGTATTGATGGGAGCGGGACCATCGCCCGATTCCTTTATTCCTTCCTTAGCTTCTTTTCTTTGTTTCCAGAACAGCCAGGCCAGCGTTCCGGCCAGCAGTACGGCAATGGCAAGCGCTCCTAGTAATTCATTGGTGGTGATCGACATGAACGAAGTAGTATTTAAAACAAATAAAAATACGATATTTTTTATTGCTGTTGCAGGAACCGTGCTTGGCACGGTAAGCCGATTCAATTTGCGGCAATTAAAAAAGCAATTTAACTTGAGCTAATAACCCCTCCCGCATAAAATGGTATGTAAGTGAGATGGCGAAGCCATGCTGTGAGTAAGGAAAAAACCAGGTAAAGAGCAGAAAACAACGGTTTTTTCTTTGTTAATCTTTTTCAATATTTGACTGACACTATTAACATACATACTTCCTTTGTCCGGCATTCCCCATACAGGTTGGGAAGAGCAAACTATGGATTTACATTACTGGATTGGGCGACTGTCGGGAATGATATTATGGACAAGATCACATTAAAACCGGTCTTCCACCGGTCTACGGCATATATAGGGATATATTTTGAGCATCCCAGACTGAATCTGCTGATAAAGCGGATTCCCGGCGTCCGCTGGAGCGGTAGCCAGAAATGCTGGCTTATGTCTCTGGATCGGGACTCATATATTAAGATCAGGTATTAAGATCAGGACAGCCGTAAAGAATCATGCCGTTTTAGATTTTGCGGAATTGGGAAAATATCTTGAAGCCAGGAAAAATAAACTTACTTATAATACCGCCGGCCAAGGCCCTTCAGCCTATTTTTCAAATCTTGTCGATACGCCTCAGCAAGGCGAGCTGAAAGCCCTGGCCAAGATAGCGCCAGTCATATACTGCCGGTAATGGCAGAACGCTTGAAACTCAAGTCATATAGTTCTTCCACGATCCGTACCTATACCAACGAAATGAGCCAGTTGCTGGCTGCGCTTGGAAATATTCCTGCAGACAAACTTAAGCCCCATCATCTCAAGCGCTATCTGGTCTATTGTTATGAAAAACTGCATTTGAGTGAGAATACCCTGCATAGCCGGATCAATGCGATGAAATTCTATTATGAGCAAGTGCTGGGGCAGCCGCAGTTTTTTTGGGAGATACCCAGGCCCAAGAAGCAATTAGTTCTTCCCAAGGTATTGGGTGAAGGGGAACTAGCGCGGCTTTTCAATGCATTGGATAATCTGAAGCATAAAGCGATGTTATTTACTGCCTATAGTGCCGGCCTGCGTGTGAGTGAGATAGCCGCACTGAAGATTAAGCACATTGACAGTGATAGAATGCAGATATTTGGTAGATAATGCCAAAGGGGGAAAAGACAGGTATGTTAATTTGAGCCCTGTTTTACTGGATATTCTCAGGTCATATATAAAAAACTATAGGCCACGGCCGAAAGAATATCTTTTTGAATCCGAGCAAACGGGAACAGCCTATCCCGTACGAACCATCCAGCGGATTTTCCAGTTGGCAAAAGAGAAAGCCCGGATATCCAAATCGGTAGGCATTCATTCCTTAAGACATAGCTTCGCAACCCATTTGCTGGAAAAGGGAACGGATATCCGGTATATCAAAGAGCTGTTGGGGCATTTCAGTATCAGGACAACTGAACGATATTTGCACGTCTCCAGGACGAGCCTGGTCAATATCATCAGCCCACCGACGATCTTTGGCACAGCGGAAAGATAGAATGGTAGTCTACGAAATTCTTCTGCAATAAAAACAGCGAATGCATCATTGACGCTACTACAATATTTTTAGCGAACGGTAAGCGATTGGATTTCAAATCATTTTTGCTTGACATTGTATGATGAGTGACGTATATTTATGTGTTGCAAGCAATGCTGGACACCACGACAAATTTCTCAAACTTGAAAAAAGCGTATGAATATATTTTCCATCAAAAAAAATTCAGGCTATCCAATTTTAAAAAAACATCTATAAAATTTTCCGGTGCTTTAGCGACCATTTGTTTATATATTCTTTTATGCGGAGCCAACTTTCCCAAAAAAAAGAAAATTGTATTTGACTCCGATCGCAGCGGCACGGAGGAGATTTATGTAATGAACGAAGATGGTTCCAAAGTTCGGCAATTGACTGACGGCAAAGCGTCAAAAGCGAATAGCCGACTACCAGATTGGTCACCGAATCACCGCGAAATCGTATTCCAAAGAACTCAAAACGATACTGCAGACCTTTACGTAATAAATGCTGATGGTTCAAACATCCGTCGCCTGACCAAGACTGCCGAGAGTGAGGCAGGACCTGCCTGGTCACCTGATGGAATCCAAATAGCTTATGAGATAAATGTTCAAAATTCTGTAGGAAGAATGGTGTCCTCACAAATATGGATAATGAATGTTGACGGCACAAATGTTCATCAACTCACATATGATGGAGAAAGAAACTTTTCACCTGCATGGTCTCCTGACGGGAAAAAACTTGCTTTCATTTCTAATCGTGACGGAAATTTCACACTATGGATTATGAATGCAGATGGCTCGGACGCAAAGCAAATTACTCATTTACAATCTGGCGAAGATGGAGGACCTTCTTGGTCTCCAGATGGAACACGAATTGCTTTTGATTCAAACCGTGACGGGAACTACGAAATTTATTCGGTGGCTCCGGATGGAGCTAATTTACTTCGTTTAACCAACAATCAACTAATGGATTCACGACCCGTATGGTCGCCTAACGGGAAAAAAATAGCGTTTCATAGCGGACCAGAAAATAAATGGAACCAACTTGAAATCTGTATAATGAATGCAAACGGTTCTAACATTAAAACAATTACACACAATAATACATTTGACGCACACCCTGACTGGTAAGCAATTTTCAAAAGATGGGAAACTTGTTTAGCGTCAAAAAAAGCACTGCTTGCAACATTGGGTTTGCTGCAAGTGTGGCTGGACGTTGGCAGCATCATCAGCAGTTCGCTACTCGGCTTCAGTTCCGGCTTGACGGAATGCTATTAGGCTTTTAGTTTTTAACTTGTACTTTTAAATCATCAATCAGCAGCGGCTCAGGGCAGACAGAATTCTAATGCCACACCTGCAGCAAGCCCTGTTCGTTGTACTCTACTTTAAACATCATGCTCAAAACCGTAATAAAACTTTTAGCAGTAACATTTTTCTTGGTAGGACATTCCTGCAAATTAGCTGCCCAAACAAAAAGTGAGTATGTGCAAATACTCAACAAGTTTGAACAATGGAAATCTGCGCAATTCAAGAAAGGAACTTATGCAACCGAAAAAAACTGTAATCTCGATACCGTAACAAAAGAGGGTTATAACGGACCGACTATGGGAATTCCCAACGACATTGACGTTTCCTTTACAGATATTAATAGTGACAATAAACTCGATGCTATTATAACATTTAATCCAGATCAATGCGACGGAGGAAATGCTTTAATGAACGCACAGATAAGAATTCTTATATTATCAAACGGTGTGTCCTATATCACAGACGATGCATACATTGACAAAATTGAAAGTCGCTTAAAAAAAGGTTGGCTTAATATTGAAAAAGCTTCTTATGGGACATTCTTCGGAACTTATTATGAATATAAAGATACAGATGGTAGGTGTTGCCCAAGTATAAGACGACCATTTACTATTGACTATAAAACAAAAAAATTGGAATTCACGGACGAATGAAAAGCAGCGTACAACATGGGGTTTTCTGCTATGCTGGCTGACGAATATATCCTAATCGTCCCGTTCGCTTGTCATCTGTAGTCCGGGCTGGACGAATAAAACCGAGCAACAGGATATAACATCAACTGCATTAACTTTACTCAGCAGCGGTTCGGGCTGACGAATCACGGAATATCAGCACAGCAGAAAGCCCTGAACGTTGTGTGCAAGAAAATAGACTCTCAAAGGTTGCCCAGTTTAAGTAATATTTTCACGGCTAGATATGAGGCGAAAAAGCTTTTTATATTTTACGGTCTTCTGTTTCATGTTTTATGTTAGTAACGCTTACGGACAAACAGGACAGTCTAAAGCTGGTGTACGAAAGCACTATGTGATAATTTTTGATAGAAAGGTATACTATGAGGAATATGGGAGCGGCATTCCTTTACTATTGTTGCAAGGGGGACTAAAAAGTATTTCTGATTTTTCAGGAATTATACCTGCTCTTTCAAAGCGGTTTAGAGTGATAGCACCAGACGATCCAGGTCAAGGACGTTCTGAAGCAATGGACACAATGACTTATAATGTATTAGCTAACTATGTTTCAAAATTGATTGACTTGCTAAAGCTTGACAGCGTATATATATTGGGCTGGAGTGACGGAGGCATTGCGGCTCTAATTTTAGCAGAAAGAAGGCCTGATAAAATTAAAAAGGTTATTGCGGCAGGGGCAAATTATCGGCGAGACGGTTATAATTTGTATATTTGAGCATTGTTGTTAAAACTCATGAACAAACAGTCCATAATTGAACGTACATTAAAAGCAATTAATCAGCTTCCCGAAGACAAAGCAGAAGAAATTTCTGTCTTTGCTGATTTCCTTATTAAACGGTATGAAGAGCAATTACTGACAGAAGGAATCCAGAGGTTAACAGCCAACAGTCAGGCATTTGATTTCTTGAATAATGAAGAAGATATTTATTCCGAAGATGACTTAAAAGAAATTTACAATGCCCAAAGGTGACATTGTTCTTATTACCTTCCCATTTACTGATTTGAGCGGTTCTAAACTTCGTCCGGCTGTTATACTTGCTGACACAGGCCTTGACTTAACGGTTTGTTTCATCACAACCCAGATTCAATGGCAAGAGCCAACTGATGTGATACTTTTACCTAATTTAAACAACGGACTCAAAAAGCAATCACTGATAAGGACGAGTAAAATCGCAACTTTAGACAAAAAATTAGCAAAAGGTCTTTTAGGCAGACTGACCGGAAATGAACTCGCAGAGCTAAGCAACAAGCTAAAATTACTGTTTCAATTACCTTGACAAAAGGCATAGCACACAACAAGCGGTTTTCTGCTATGCTTGCTGACGAATAAGACCTCATCGTCCCGTTCGCTATTCAGCTGCAGCTTCAGCTTGACGGATACTATCAACCTTAAAATATAAAATCAACTTCATATTTTTATTTGGCTTTTGAGCCCAGCTGATGTAACACAGAATACCAGCACAGAAAGCCGTCTACGTTGTGTGCAACCTTATGACGGCATCGATCGACCATACAAAACTTATTGAGTTGCTTGACAAAGCTGAAAAATTGGCAGACGAATTTCAAGGTGGTTACTCTGGGCAATTTTTATCAGCCGAAGAATTTCATCAGGCATTGTTTGACAGTATCAATAAACTCAAACAAGGCGACAATACGCAACTTAATAAATTACATATTTGGTTCTTGCCAACTTCTTGTTGGGACGATTTTATTGGAAGAGACGGACAAGATTTAGTAAATGAAATCAGCAGCTTATTATCAATACTGACAAAGCATAATGAAACTTAAAAATAATTGGCGACAAAAGAGTAACAAATATGTTTATGCTTACCTTTACAATAACAACTCATTTAAAGATAATTTTAACAGTGAGCTAAAAATATGAATGGCAAAATAAAAATTACAGGCATCGACAATTAAACTTTTGCTATGTATAGAGTTATATTAAAACCTCTTGAACCAAATCATGATTACAGGTTTGTGCCAATGAAAAATACAGCTAATAACTTCATAAATATCCATATTTCTCCTGTAGATGGAAACTTGTGGCTTATAATTTCTGAAAGTAATGACGGTGGCTTTTTCTTTACTGACGTAACACAGAACTATCGTGACTTGAATATTGATTCACAGCAAAGCTTGAATGATGCATGTAATCAGGTAACAGAATATTTTATGGAACGAGGTTACGAAATAATTGACTATCAAAAATAAAGCTGCACACAACAAAAGTATTTGCAATAACAGGGCTGGACGGAAGAGCAATCGGCAACAAATCTTTAATCAGTTTCAGTTCGGGCTTGACGTTAATAATTTAGTGACAAAATGTATCTTCAACACTAAAACAAAAATCAACTTTGGTACAGGCGTGACGGAACACAGAATATTTTAGTGGACCCCGTCCGTAGGACAGGGTCCACTAAAGTAAGTTTACGCTGACTGCAATCAAATCAATAATGGATCATGATTACTGACTTTACCCGCAAGACTTTTGCTTTTATTCTCATAAATATTGTTTTCTTCGCATGCTCAAATCATAAATCTTCTACAATGAATCGAGTTCAATCTGACGAAATAATAAAAGAGATAAAAGCTGTATCTAAGAAGATAACCAGATATTCAGAAGAAGCTAAACTTGATTCTTTCTTAAGTTATTATGATAGCTCTCCAAATTTTTTGCACTTTAGCAGTGACGGTAAAATGAGCAATTACGAAGAAATAAAAGAAGCTTGCGTCGCATATTACACATCACTGAGACAACAAACGATATCAACAGTTATGGAAAAAATTAATGTACTTGATACAAACCTCGTTATTTTCGGCTGGACAGGTAATATAGTAGCTCAATTTAAAAATGGAGATATTATGAAGATGAATAATTATTCAATTACAAATGTGTTTAAACGGATTGATGGAAAATGGAAAATAATTCACTCTCATGAATCTGCATTACCTCCTGAATCTATTAAAACGGATAAATAAAACCTATCGCAACACGTGGTTTTCTGCTATGCCGGCTGACGACTATGCCCTAATCGTCCCGTTCGCTTGCCATCTGCAGTCCGGGCTGGACGAATAAATCTCAATTGTATATCTTAACTTCAACTTCAGTAATTCTATTAGGCTGACGTTCGGGACTGCAATAACACGGAATATCAGCATAGCGGAAACCCCTGACTGTTATACGCCACTTTATGAAACCTCAATTCATAGCATTTTTACTGTTGACATTGACTGTTTGCGGACAGACCCAAGACAAAGCGCAAAAGGTATCAAGCAGCAGGGCGAAGAATATATTCCTCAGCTTTTTGTCGCATTGCCCAACTTTTTGATTGGCTCTGATATTGCTTTACGAATCAAAGCGCAAATAAAAACAGGCGATATGGCTTTGGTAAATGGAGCAATAGGTGCAACAGGAATAATGGCGGTTCAAATGGCGAAGTATCATAATGCTGCTGCTATTATTACCACAGGTCGCAGTCCCGAAGTGCTGCAAAAAATTAAAAAAACTCGGTTCGGATATAACCATTAAATCGGAAAGTGATATTATTAATGATTTCAAAAAAGCATACACCGCATATCCTTTTGATATTGTTATTGATTATTTATGAGGACGACTAACGGAGTTGCTTTAGAAGCCTTGTTGGCACAACCTTTTCAAAAACAACTAAAATCGTTACAGTTGGCGAAATGGCAGGACGTACAATTTCTTCACTTGCATCGACATATTGCGAAGCAGAGATATTATTCCTTTAGTCTCAGGCATAGGTAGTTTTTCGCAACAAGTAACTCAGATTATATGCAAAACATATTACCCAAAATATTTCAATACGCAGCTTCAGGCAATCTTTTTATACATACCGAAACATTTCCTTTAGAAGAAATATCTAAAGTTTGGAATTTGAAAAAAACAGTTGTCATAAAAATTTGAAATATATAAGCGGAACAATGGCAGGACAAAAAACAAACCGCCAACATCGGTTTGGCATTATGGCGGCTGACGAAAAAAGAACGGAAAGCTATCTAAACACATTTGCGGATATAAAGAGAAGATGGCGAAACGTAAAAGCCGTACAACAGCTTCAAGAAAAAAGCTCTCGTTACATCTAAGTACCCCGTTGATGGTAATAGTAAAAAGGATACGTTATTGTAGAATGATGAAAACCAAACCTTTATAGTAAACCTGCATTATAATAGATTAAAGAAAAAAGACCTTCAGATTTAATGTTTAATTTTGCTGGTTTCGTTGGTCAATATTAACTATTAAATCTCAAATATTAAATAGATATGGAATCGCCGGTAAAGTTTACAGATGCAGCGGTGAATGAGATCAGGAGACTGATGTCGGAAGAAGGATTCGATCAGTCTACCCTGTTGCGGATTGGTGTAAAAGGCGGAGGATGCTCCGGCCTTTCGTACGTATTGGGTTTTGATCATATCCAGAACGGTGATGAGCAATACGAATCCGGAGGATTGCCTTTTATCATGAACAAAGCGCATGGCATTTACCTGATGGGTATGGAGATAGACTGGCAGGATGGATTGAATGCACGCGGGTTCTCCTTCAATAATCCCAATGCTACCAAAACCTGCGGCTGCGGAAGCTCATTCGCCGCGTAGGGGAAGGTAGAGGGTAAAAGGTAGAAGGTGTAAGGCGTAAGGATAGAAATAAATACATCTACCTTCTACCTTACACCTTCTACCTTACACCTTCCACCTTACACCTTCCACCTCCCCACCTTTCTCCTCTAACTCACCATTCCCGTCTTTTTAAAGAACCTTACGCTCGACCGCTTGTGCATGAAGCGGAATACCATGGCATAAAGTACGGGAAGGATCAGCAGTGTTAATATCGTTGATGTGATCAGTCCGCCGATCACTACAATGGCCAATGGCTTTTGCGTTTCACTGCCTATGCCTGTCGATACGGCTGCGGGCAGCAACCCGATGGCCGCCATCAATGCCGTCATGATCACGGGCCTGATGCGCGAGCGAACGCCTTCGCGGATGGCATCATCGAGCGGTTGATGCGCTTCCAGGTTTTTCCTGAACACAGAGATCAGGATCACTCCATTCTGGATGCATACTCCAAACAGGGCAATAAATCCGATGCCTGCAGAAATGCTGAAATTGATTCCCGTAATATGCAGGGCCAGTATGCCTCCGATCAATGCAAAGGGCACATTGAGGATGGTGAGTATAGCGTCTTTCACGTTGCCGTACGTGATGAAGAGGATCAGGAAGATCACGAGCAGGCAGATGGGCACTACATGCGATAATGTTTTGGTGGCACGCTGCTGGTTCTCGAACTCGCCGTTCCAGGTTGTCTTATAGCCGTCGGGCAGGTGAATGGCCTTGTTCACTTTCTGCTGCGCTTCGGCAATAGTGCTGCCGAGGTCGCGCTCGCGGATGGAGAATTTTACGGCGATATACCGCGTGTTGTTGTCGCGGTAAATAAAAGCAGGGCCGGTCAGCGTTTTGAAATCGGCGATGGCCTTCAGCGGAATTTTTGAATTGTCATTGGTGGGCACCATCAGCTTTTCGATCTTTTCCTGATTATCGCGGTACTGTTTCTGGTAGCGGATACGTACATCGAATTTCCGCTCGCCTTCATATAGTTGGGTAGCGGCTTTACCGCCGAGCGCCATCTCGATAACGGTATTCGCGTCCTGCGTGTTCACGCCGTAGATGGCCATCTTCTGCTGGTCAAGCTCGATGCGGAATTCGGGCTGGCCCAGGTTGCGCAATACGCCGAGGTCGTGAATGCCGTCAACGGTTTTCAATTGTTCCATGATGGTATCGGCTGTTTTATCGAGCCGGTCGAAATCGGATCCGAATATTTTCACGGCCAGCGAAGCGTTTACGCCGGCCACTGCTTCTTCCACATTATCGCGTATGGGCTGCGAATAGTTGTATACACAGCCGGGTATTTTGCGGAGCTGCACATCCATCTCATCGATCAGCTCTTCTGTGGTGATGGCGCGCTTCCATTCCTCTTTCGGCTTGAGATCCACCTGTATCTGCACATTGTAAAATCCTTTGGGGTCTGTTCCGTCGTTCGTTCTGCCGATCTGCGAAAGGGTCTGCTTTACCTCATCGAACTTGGTGAGGATCTGGATCATCTTGTCCGAAACGCTCTTGGCCTCGTTCAGCGACACGCTCATGGGCAGTTCGCTCTCCACCCATAAAGCGCCTTCATTGAGCTGGGGCAGGAATTCCGTTCCCAAAAATTTCACGGAGAAAAAAGTAACGGCCATGATGGCCAGCGCCACCAGCAGGCTCAGCTTCCTGTTGCGGTAAGTAAAATTGAAGAGCCTGATCACGCCTTTCTCGAAAAAGCTCACGATGGGATTGTGTTTTTCCCTTACATTCTTTCTCAGCAGAATGCTCGACAAGGCGGGCACCAGGGTAAGCGTAAACAACAATGCGCCCAGCAGGGCAAAGCCCAAAGTATAAGCGAGCGGAGAAAACATCTTGCCTTCCACTTTCTGGAAAGCGAAAATAGGAACCAGGCAGGTGATGATGATGAGCTTGGAGAAAAAGATGGCCTTGCCCATTTCGGTGCCGGTATTCTTGAACAGTCCCAGCTTGGCCAGCTTGTTGAACCTTTCCATGCCCACTTCCCTGGCGCGGTGATCGAGGGCAACGAACAATCCTTCCACCATCACTACGGCGCCGTCGATGATGATGCCGAAATCAACGGCACCCATCGAAAGCAGGTTGGCGCTCATGCCCTTGATGCGCATGCAGATGAACGCAAAGAGCAGGGAGAGCGGAATAATGACGCTAACGGTGAGGGTTGTACGCCAGTCGGCCATGAAGAGCAGCACGATCACCGTTACCAGGATGATGCCTTCCACCAGGTTATGGATAACGGTATGCTGGGCATAGTTCATGAGGTTGGTGCGGTCGTAAAAAGTATCGATCTTGACGTCTTTCGGGAGAATGGAATTATTGAGCTCATCGATCTTTGCCCGGATGCGCGTCAGCACTTCTGCCGGGTTCTCGCCCTTGCGCATCACGATGATGCCTTCCAGCACATCGTCCTGGAAATCGCGCTGCACATGCCCCAGTCTGGGCTTTCCCGATTCCACCACATTGGCCACATTTTTAACCATGATGGGCACGCCGTTCACTTTCTGGATAATGATGTTTTCGATTTCAGATATATTGTTCAGCAGGCCGATGCCGCGCACCACATAAGCCTGGCCGTTGCGTTCAATCACATCGCCGCCCACATTCACATTGCTTTTGGCCACTGCATTGTATACATCGAGCGAAGTGAGGTTGTACTTGATGAGCAGATCGGGATTCACGCTCACTTCAAAGATCCTTTCTTCTCCTCCAAAGCTGTTTACATCCGCCACACCGGGAACCGATTTGAACTGCCTGTCGAGCACCCAGTTCTGTATGGTGGTAAGATCGCGAACGGATCGCGTGGGGCTTCTTAATGTATAGCGGAATATTTCGCCCGTAGGGCCATAAGGCGGCTGCACATCGGGCTTCACGCCCTCGGGCAGGTCAGCGCCGCCCAACCGGGTAAACACCTGCTGGCGCGCAAATGCATCATCCACTCCATCGTCGAAAATGATGCGGATATAGGAAAGCCCGAATGCAGAAGTGCTGCGCAGGTTGGATTTGCTCTGCACGGAATTCAATACCGTTTCCAGCGGAATGGTCACGAACTTCTCCACTTCTTCCGCGCTTCTGCCGGGCCATTGGGCAATGATGATGATCTGTGTATTGGTAACGTCGGGAAAGGTTTCGATCGGCGTATCCTGATAGCTCCAGATGCCGAGTGCTACCAGCACGGCCGTCATGAAGAATACAAAATAACGGTGCCTGAGCGAGAAATAGATGATGCGCCGGATGAACTTATTCATGATCGCGGATTGTGAGATTTTAAAAAGATTTCGCGGATCTTCAAGGCCGATCTCCGAAAGCTTTATGACATTTTTTATTCGATCAATGCATTGTACAGCAGTATCTGGTTCTGCGATACCACCAGGTCGCCGGGCTGCAATCCCGACGAGATATAAGCCACGCCTTCCACACTTTTCAGTATCGACACTTCCTGCACGTGCAGGTCGCAGGGGCCTTTGTACTGCACCACATAATTCCTGCTGCTGCTGAACACCAGCGCCGAAGCCGGAATGCTCACGGCTTTTTTGCCTTCCTTGTTGGTGATCCTGATATTGGCGAACATTTCGGGCTTCAGCAGTCCCTCGTTATTGGGGAGATTGATGCGGATGCGCATGACCTTGGTCTGCGGATCGAGCACATCGCTGATCTTGTCCACTTCTCCCGTAAATATTTTATCGGGATAAGCGAGCGTGCTGACGCGGGCGGTATAACCCGGTTTTACCTTGGAGATGTCTATCTCATACACATTGGCCCATACCCACACATTTTTGAGATCGGAGATGGTGAACAGGTTATCATTATTGTCCTGCCTGATGAAATTGCCGGTATTGATCTTTTTCTCCACGATATAGCCGCTTCGCGGCGCTTTGATCACATAGGTGCCGCTGGCATCGGTATTGCCATGGCCGTTGATGGCGATCTGCTCTTTTATTTTATTTACGGCAGACTGTGCTTTTTCATAGCCCAGTTGCGCTTCTGAATATTCTTTTTCGCTGGCAATGCCGTTCTTGTACAGGCTTTCGGTATTGTCGAGCTGCCTTTTGGCAATGGATGCATCGCGCTCTGCAACGGCAAGGTCGCTGTAGCTGCCGACAATATCGGCGCTCTTGATCACGGCCAGGGTTTGTCCCTGTTGTACCTTATCGCCCAGCGATACTTTCACTTCCAGCACCTGTCCGCTGCTGAACGGAAAAACCTTCACCACTTTATTTTCATCGAACCCGATCTCGCCCGAGAGCACGAGCTCGTCGTCGATATTGGATTGCCTGACGGTATCGATACGGATCATCCGCTTGAGCGTGTCGCTCACGCATACGGGCTCTTTTTTCTCCGGCTCCTTTTTCTTTGCGTTGCAGGAAGCCAGCAACAGTATGGCGGATGCGACGATCAAATTCAAGTTTCCTGGTTTCATGATGCGTTGGTTCATTTTTTCATAGCATTAATGAAGGATATCTTTTCCGGTGGCGAGATTGATCTCTTCCATCGCCGACCGGAGATTGGTTTCCTGCTGCAGTTGCTTCAGCCTGGCGTCTTTATATGATCCGAAAAAATCGAGGAACTCCAGCAGCCCCACCTGGCGCTGCTGATAGCTCTGGAGCATATTGTGAAGCAACTGGTCGTACCTGGATTGCAGATCGGGACTGGTATGCTGTTTCAGCCGGTACACGGTCAGCAATTTATTATAGGCGCCGATCACCTCCTGCTCTGCCTGGCTTTGCGCCTGCTGAATACCGGTCTCCGCCTGCCTGATGGAAAACTCCGCTGCCCTGATATTTCCTTTATTGCGGTTGAGCAAAGGAATGGGCAGCGAAATGGCCAATCCATAATAATTATTGATATAGCTGCTGCGCTGGTCATATTCCACGCCCACATTGAAGTCGGGAACGGCCAGCGCCTTTTGATAAGAAAGATTGTGCTGCTGCAGACTGAGATTGGTTTGCGCCAGCCGGATATCGGGCCTGTTGGCCCTTGCACTGTCCAGCAACTGCTGCAGGCTCAACTGTTCGATGCCGGCAGTGTCGGCCGTTTCAGGCATGCTTGCATTGATGAACCTGCCCGTAGAATCCTGCAACAGCACGTGCAGGTCGGATTGGAGGTCGGCTATCTGTCTTTGCAGATCGGCCTTATCGCTTTGCAGGGAATACTGCAATGCTTTCAACCGAAGGTTTTCTTTTTGGGAGATATTGCCTGCCTGCAATTGGGCGTCCATTCCTTTTACCAACTGGTCGAGCGAGCCGAGCTCGGTATCGTAGATCCGGTTTGTTTGCAGCAGTTGATACAGCGCGGCAAAATCATTGCGCAGCAGGTATTTCAGGTTGCGCATGAGGTCGTTGAACTGCTGTTCTGCGGTAAGCACCTGGTCGTTCGACAAGCGGATAAGCTTGTTCCTTTTGCCTGCTGTTTTAATAAGCTGCGTAACCTGGATGAAAATCTGCCCGTACTGGCTGTCGTGCCGGAAGAATTTTCCGTCATAGATATTCTGATCCGTATTCAGCACGGGATTGTCCCAATACCTCGCCTGCTGCACCAGGGCCTTATTGATGTCGATATTGTAATGCTGGGCCAGCAGCGAAAGATTTTTTTCGAGGAAGATCTTTTCGGCTTCAGGCAGGGTAAGCAGCACGGTATCGCCGGTTTTCGGTTGTGCCTTGCAGTGATATTGCATCAGCACAACAAGCGCCGGTAAGCACAATAATTGATAACAGGCTCTCCACCTGCAGTAACGCATAAATAACATGAAATTTTTTTTAAAGGAGATAAGCTGTCCGCTATGGCAGGAAACATTATCCGGGTCCGGATGCATTAACCGGCAGCAATGTCTTTCGGAGGCGGCGGATTGATCTCCTGGAAGTATTCACTCAAAGCCCCGGGAATAAAAACGGCATTCAGCGGGTTGTTATTGTGAAGCAGGGTTTGTATTGAGCCCACCGGTCTTTCGCAGTATAAAAAGCAGTCGCTGACCTTGATAAAATGCTTATCCTGCTGGGCTTTGTGTTTTTCGGGAATGAAATTATCCCATCCCAGCAGGTGTTCGGTGATGAATTCGAGGGCGCTGTCAATTTGATTGGCTTCAATTCCGGATACTGTAAACACGGGCTCTTTTGCAGCGAGGTTGCCAAAGCTGAGATTCAGGATCTGGATGGCCAACAAATAATGCAGGCACTTATTTGCTATGAAATAAATATGCTTCATGCTCAAACGGGGGCAAAAATAATCATTGCCACGTAAATTGATAAGAAACTTGTGTAAAAAGAAGTTAAACAAAAGCCCGCCTGGAAAGGCGGGCCGAAGGATCAGATGTGTTTGAGCATGAAGCCACCCGATCCGGAAGATGCAGGGCTGATGGAAATTATTTGCTTACCAGTCCTGCCTTCCTGAGCAGGCGCCTGTTTGCGCGGTGGTGCATGAATTTGAACACCAGCGCATAAATGGCAGGCATGATCAGCAAGGTGAGTATGGTGGCCGTGATCAGTCCCCCGATCACTACAATGGCCAGTGGTTTTTGCGTTTCGCTTCCGATGCCGGTCGATATAGCAGCGGGCATGAGCCCGATCATCGCCATCAGTGCCGTCATCACCACCGGGCGCACGCGCGAGATCACGCCTTCGCGGATGGCCGTATCGAGCGGCATCCGCTCATCCAGATTTTTCCGGAACACCGAGATCAGGATCACGCCGTTCTGTATGCAAACGCCGAACAGGGCAATGAACCCGATGCCTGCGGAAATGCTGAAATTAATGCCGGTAATGTGCAGGGCCAGTATGCCGCCGATGAGCGCAAAGGGCACGTTCATGATGGTGAGCACGGCATCCTTCACATTGCCGAAGGTGATGAAGAGGATGAGGAAGATGACGAGCAGGCAGATCGGCACCACCTGCGAAAGGGTCTTCGTGGCCCTTTGCTGGTTCTCGAATTCGCCGTTCCAGGTCATCTTGTACCCTTCGGGCAGCGCAACGGCATTGCCTACTTTCTGCTGCGCTTCGGCAATGGTGCTGCCGAGGTCGCGGCCGCGGACGGAAAATTTTACGGTGATATAACGCATGTTGTTGTCGCGGTAAATGAAAGCAGGGCCGGTGAGCGTTCTGATATCGGCAATTTCTTTCAGTGGTATCTTCGATCCGTCGTTGGTGGGCACCATCAGGTTTTCGATCTGTTCCTGTGTTGCCCGGTATTCTTCCTGGTAACGGATGCGCACGTCGAACTTTCTTTCGTCTTCATACAACTGCGTGGCGGCTTTTCCCCCGATGGCCATTTCGATAACGGCATTGGCATCCTGGGTATTCACGCCATAGAAGGCCATCTTCTGCTGGTTCAGCTCTATCCTGAATTCGGGCTGGCCGAGATTGCGGATCACACCGAGGTCTTCAACGCCCCTGATGTTTTTCAGCACGCCCATTACCCGCGTGGCATTGGTATCGAGCACATCGAAATTCTTTCCGAATATTTTCACGGCCAGCGCAGCGGGCACACCGGCTACGGCTTCAGCCACATTGTCGCGGATGGGCTGGGAATAATTATATACGATGCCGGGGAATTGCTTCAGTCTTTTATCCATTTCATCCACCAGCTCATCGGTAGTGATCTTGCGTTTCCATTGGTTCTTGGGCAGGAGGTCGACGGCGATCTGTACATTGAAAAAACCTTTGGGATCGGTACCGTCATTGGTGCGGCCCACCTGCGTGAGGGTTTGCTTTACTTCAGCATATTGCTGCACGATATCGACCATGCGCGCGGCCATGCTGTCGGCCTCATCCAATGATACGCTGCGCGGCAGTTCGGCCGATATCCATAAAGCCCCCTCATTGAGCTGGGGCAGGAATTCCGTTCCCAGGAACTTGGCAGAGAAGAAAGTGATCACCATAATAATAAATGCGATCGCCACGCTTTTTTTCTGATTGCGGTAAACGAGGTCGAACACCCTGGTAACGCTCTTCTCGATGAACTCAACCACTACATTATGCTTTTCACGAACATTGCGTTTAAGCAGGATGCTCGATAAAGCAGGCACGAGCGTAAGCGTGAAGATCAATGCACCCAGCAAGGCAAAGCCCAGCGTGTAGGCGAGGGGAGAGAACATCTTGCCTTCCACTTTCTGAAAAGCGAATATAGGTATGAGGCAGGTGATGATGATGAGCTTGGAAAAGAAGATGGCTTTGCCCATTTCCGCTCCCTTGTTCTTGAACAGTCCCAGCTTGGCCAGCCGGTTGAACCGTTCCATGCCCACTTCCCTGGCTTTCTGGTCAAGCATCACGAACAGTCCTTCCACCATCACCACGGCTCCGTCGATGATGATGCCGAAATCGACGGCGCCCATCGAAAGCAGGTTGGCGTTCATGCCTTTAATGCGCATGCAGATGAATGCAAAGAGCAGGGAGAGGGGGATGATGATGCTAACGGTAAGGGTTGTACGCCAGTCGGCCATGAAGATGAGCACGATCACGGTTACGAGCACGATGCCTTCGATCAGGTTATGGATCACCGTATCCTGCGCATAGTCCATGAGGATGGTGCGGTCATAGAAAGGCACGATCTTCACATCTTTCGGCAGGATGGAGCTGTTCAGCTCGGCCACCTTGGCGTGAACGCGATCCAGCACTTCGCTGGGATTCTCGCCCTTGCGCATGACGATGATGCCTTCGATCTGGTTCTGCTGCTTGTTGCGCGCAACGGAGCCCAACGGAGGCTTTGAAGATTCCACTACGGAAGCAACATTCTTCA
>CAYYZJ010000179.1:0-2124 GCA_964475615.1 uncultured Flavitalea sp.
AGAACCCTGTTGTGGAAAGCGTGATCGCCAATGTGGCCGTAGGAGCTGCCGATCCCAGCAGCGGCGACAGGAGCACCCGCAGCGAGCTGGGCCGCATTCAGGTTTCTTTTGTGGAATTCGAGAAACGTCATGGCGTATCCACAGGGCCCTATCTCGATTCCATCCGCCATGTCATCAAAGGCATTCCCGGGGCAGAGATCTCGGTAGATCAGGAACAAAACGGCCCGCCTACAGATCCTCCCATCAATATAGAAGTGGCCAGCGACGATTTTGACGATCTCATCAAAACCGCTGTATCGCTTAAAAATTACCTCGATTCCATTCAGGTTCCTGGCGTTGAAGAATTGAAAATGGATATTGACCTCACCAATCCTGAAATATCATTGACGGTAGACAGGCAGAGGGCAATGATCGAAGGCATTAATTCTTCACAGATCGGACAAGAAATCAGAACGGCTTTATTCGGAAGGGAAGTATCGAAGATCAAGGAAGGAAAAGACGAATACAAGATCCAGCTCAGGAACAATGAGGTTCAACGCCAGAACCTGGTGGAATTGTTGAACATGAACATTACTTATCGCGACATGGCTTCGGGCGGAGCGCTCCGGAATGTGCCTATCAGCTCGCTGGTAAAGATCGACTATACAAGCACGTTAGGAAGCGTGAAGCGGAAGAACCAGAAAAGGCTGATCACCCTTCGCTCTAATGTGCTGACCGGCTATACGCCTACAGCCGTTAACCAGGTCATCGCAACGCATATTGCCAACTTCAAGTCCAAGCCCGACAATGTGACCATCAGGCAAACCGGCGAAGGCGAGCAGCAGGCCGAAACAGGAGCTTTCCTGGGTAAAGCGCTGGTCATTGCCCTGATGCTGATCCTGTTCATACTGGTGCTGCAGTTCAATTCCATCAGCAAACCGGTCATTATCCTTACTGAAATCGTGTTCAGTGTGATCGGTGTAACACTCGGTTTTGCCATCACCAAAATGGAAGTGTCTGTGGTGATGACGGGAATAGGCATCGTGGGACTGGCCGGCATTGTAGTGAAGAACGGCATTCTCGTTATCGAGTTTACCGATGAGCTGAGGGCAAGGGGACTGAAAACGCGCGAAGCAGTGGTGCAGGCCGGTAAAACGCGCATCATCCCGGTATTGCTCACAGCCATGGCAGCCATCCTGGCCCTGATACCGCTGGCAGTTGGCTTCAATATCAATTTCGTAACCTTATTCTCTTCATTGGATCCGCATATCTTTTTCGGCGGCGACAATGTGGTGTTCTGGAAGCCGCTTTCATGGACTATCATTTTCGGGCTGGCCTTTGCTTTCTTCATGACCTTGTTCATGGTGCCCAGCATGTATCTCATTGCCGAACGGCTGAGAAGGCCCATGCGCAGGATGTATGGAGGAAAATGGATTTCGATGATGGGCATTCCGCCGCTTACGCTGATCTTTATCCTGCTGATGCTGGTAACCATGTTTTTTCACCGGGCAGATGTATTGCGCCGCAGACGCAAATTCTTTGGCAGCCATAAAGTGAATGAAGCCTGGTATGGAAGCTGGTTTTAAATCTTACCTTCATTAAAAATTTTATTATGAGGAACAATCATGAAATAGACTATCGCATTTATGGAGAAGAGCTGCAGTTTGTGGAAGTTGAGCTCGATCCCAATGAAACCGTCATAGGTGAGCCTGGCGGCTTTATGATGATGGACGACGGCATACAGATGCAAACCATTTTCGGCGACGGATCGCAGCAACAGCAGGGCGGCCTGCTTGGGAAATTATTCAGTGCGGGCAAACGCGTGCTGGTGGGCGAAAATTTGTTTATGACTGCTTTCACCAATATCGGCGTGGGCAAAAGAAGAGTAAGCTTTGCCGCGCCATATACAGGAAAGATCATCCCGCTCGATCTGCAGCAGCTCGGCGGCACCATCATTGCCCAGAAAGATGCTTTTCTCTGCGCAGCCAAAGGAGTGAGCATCGGCATTGCTTTTCAACGCAAACTGGGCACCGGCATTTTCGGCGGCGAAGGATTTATCATGGAGAAATTAGAGGGAGATGGATTGGCGTTTGTGCATGCCGGTGGATATGTTATCGAAAAAGAATTGCAGCCCGGCGAAATACT
>CAYYZJ010000180.1:0-8626 GCA_964475615.1 uncultured Flavitalea sp.
CTGATATCGGGGAAATAATTGTTTTGCAGGTAGGGATCAGCGTTAGTCGGGAGAGCGCTCAGTCCGCCGGTAATGCCTGCCCGGGCGCGCAAAGCGCCGATCGTTTTGCTCCAGTCTTCATCGGTGATCTGTCCCAGCTCAGCCCTGGCTTCCGCATAGTTGAGCAGGATCTCCGCATAACGCATCAGGGAGATGGAATTGGTATTGAGGGTGCCGGCATCATAATACATATCGTCGAGGCACCATTTGATGGGTTGATAACCGGTATAGGTATACGAAAATACAGGCGGGCCGGGCACCACGATGCCGCCGCTGATGCGGGTATAGCCCGGCGTGCGGATGGTTTGCTGCAGGCGCTTGTCCCTGTTCTGCGTTTCCTTGATAAAGGGCAATGTATCATAACCGGGGATGCTGGTGAAAGGAGTGCCGTCGATATTGAGGTAAGTATTGATGAATGTGCGCGTGAAGTTCAGCCTCACACCATAGGTGGAGCTTGTATAGTACCAGTTGGCGTCATTGAGCACGGCCAGCGAGGGACTGGTTACATTGGCCAGCATCACCTCGGCCACCGGTGAAGCGCTGACGAACACATTGCGGTACGACATATCCGTGCCGCCCGTAGTGTTCAGGCTAAAGCCTGCGCTGTCCATCACCGCCTTGGCCGCATCGGCCGCTTCCTGCAACCATTGGCTGGCGCTCGACTGCAGTCCGTAAGAGGTTTGGTATTTGCGGAAAGTGCCTTCAAAAAGACAGATCCGCGATTTCAGTCCATAGGCAACCCATTTGGTGATCTGGCTGCGGGAGGGATCGGTAGCGAGACTGATATGCGCACACGCATAATCGAGGTCGGCAAGCACCGAATCCATGACCAGCGTGCGCGGGTCGCGGCCGGCATAGAGTGCAGCGCTGTCATTCACCTCGAGCGGCCTGCCGATCCAGGGAACATCTCCGAATTTTTGCACCATGCCAAAATAAAAATAGGCGCGGAAGAATTTGGCAAGCCCGATGAAATGTTCACGCTTGTCCTGCGGAACATCGGGATCGGTGCAATTGACGATGAAATAATTCAGATTGCGCAAATTCGTCCAGCTCCAGCCGGAACTCTGGCGCGAATTGTATACACCCGGCCTGATGAAATCGGGAACGGAATTGCGGGCGCCATAATCGCTCAGGTTCCCGTCTACCCTAAAAATATCGTTGATGCCCGGCAGGATATCATAAAATGAATTGGCATAAAGCTGCAGCCCGTCGGTGCTGCCGAATACGGCATCCTTGCTGGCCGTTGACTTTGGCGTTTGATCGAGATTCTTGGTGCAGCTAACGATCATGCCTATCCCAAGAAACAGGAAGAGAAATTTTTTTATCCGGTACATGATAATAGTTTTTTACAGAATGAATGATCAGAGCGTTAACGATAATCCAACAGTTATGCTTTTCAGGATGGGATAATTATTGCCATTCCCGTTATTGCTGGTGCCGGTAAGGATGATATCCGATTTGCCGATATTTTCCACGTCGAGATCTTTGGTGAGCTTGTACAGCGGCGAATGCGTCCAGAGGTTTTCGCCGCTGATATAGAATCTTGCGGCAGTGAGCTTCAACTTTTGTACAAGACCTCCGGGAAGGGTATAGCCAAGCTGTACATTCTTGAGCCGGATATAGGCTACGTTCTGCAGGTATTTGGTCTGTGCATTGTATAATTCTCCCTGGCCGTTCTGCGCCACATAACCGCGGTATCGCGGGAAATAAGCATTGGGATTGGATTCCGACCAGATCTTGTTCACCTGGTATTGCATCAGGAAATTGTAGGGCCGGTTATACTGCCCCCAGAATACATCCGATTCGGAGCCGGGCCACCAGTCCTGTTTTCCCACGCCCTGGAAAAACAGGCCGATGAAGAAATTATTCCAGTCGGCATTGAGGGTGATGCCATACATATACCGCGGGCTGCTGTTGCCGATGATCTTTCTGTCGCCGGGGTTTGTAACGGTATTGTCGCCGTTATTGACCACGCCGTCTTTGTTGAGATCCTTGAATTTGAGATCGCCGGGAAGCCAGTGTCCGCCGTTGGAGGCTTTGAAGATGGGCTGGAATGCGGCGGCATTGTCCACATCGGCGGCTGTCCAGTATCCGTCATTGGTATAACCCCAGATCTCGCCGAGCTTTTCGCCGGTATAATAATCGCTGAGCAGCTTGGTGCTGTTATTATATTTGGTGATGACGGAATGATAGTCCGACATCCAGAAGCCGATGCTGTAATGGAAGGGCTTGGAAGATACATTGAACTGATCGTGCCAGTTGACCGATGCTTCCCATCCGTCGGTATGCATGTTGGCATAATTGCCCTTGGGCACTGTTGTGCCGAATACGGCAGGCAGGGTAGGCCCTACAGCAAACATGTTTTTGGTACGGCGCGTATATATATCACCGGTAAATGTAAGCCGGTTGGAAAGTGCGGAAACATCCAGCCCCAGGTCGAGCGTAGTGGCGGTTTCCCAGGTGAGGCCATCAGGTATTACTCCCGGTTGACTGGTGCGCTGCGGACGGATGCCGTTGATCACGCGCCCCGATTGCGAGATGCCGAAATTTTCCTGGAAAGCATAAGAGGCGATATTGCCATTGCCCAGCGAGCCATAGGAGCCCCTGATCTTGAGATCGGAAATGGCATTGGGATCAACATGCCAGAACGCTTCTTTGGCAATCCGCCATCCTGCGGAAACAGAAGGGAAGAAAGCGAAACGCTGGTCGGACGGGAATTTGGAAGAGCCATCATAACGCCCGTCGAGCTCCAGCAGGTAACGATCCTTGAATGAATAGTTCAACCGGTAAAACCCTCCCAGTATGGCCCATTTATCGTAACCTCCTGCAGTGTTGATGTTTTGTCCGAGGGCCAGACTGAGATCTGTAGCATCGCTGTATACAAGGCCGTTTCTCAAAGTCCTGAGGCCATTGTATACGGATTGCTCATAATTGTATCCGGCAAGGGCTTTGAAATAATGAACGCCGCCGAAGACGGATTCATATTCGGCGTATATATTGGTAGCGAGATATTGGGTTTTATCGGTTTCCATCTGGATATCGTTATATGAAGTGCCCACGTAAGCGATCACACCGGGAGTGAAGCTGTACGGAACCTGCACCCGGATCTGCTTGGCGCTCGAATCGGTGTTCTGGAAAGTGAAATCGCCTTTGATGCGAAGTTTGTTCCTGAAGAATTTTGCCGTAAAGCCGGTGGTGTTGCGGATAAACTGGTTGGTAATGTTGATGCCGTTCTTGTCATAAAAGAAATCGCCCACGGTATATGCGGCCGACCAGGTCAGCGTGCCGTCGGGATTGAGCAGCATGGAAGAAGGATGGGCTTCATCGGCCATATTCCTCCAGATGCCTCCGCCTTCACCCACATTCAGCGGATTGTGGTATTGCCGGTTGGTATATTGCGTGGTATTGTAGATCTGCAGCCAGGGCAGCAGGTCGATGCTGCCTTTGGCGGTAAGATTGTACATCTTGTAGTCGTCGGAATTGTAACGGAACACGCCGCTCTGTCCATAATAGCGGCCGGCGACATAATAGCTGGCCTTGCCGCTGCTTCCGGAAATGGAGAGGTTTTGATCCATTGCACTGTTGTGTTTTTTGTAGAGCAGATCGTACCAGTCGGTATTGCCGTAATAAACATAGTTGCCGTTGGAGCCGATATCTACTTTAGGGAGACTGGGATCGGCATTCCTTTTTGCATATTCTGCAATATAATCATTGGAGAAAGGCTGTGTTTTATTGATGTTCTGCGGCGTTTGCGAATAATCGTTCCAGGCCGTCCATGCCGAATCGAACATTACCGCATATTGATAACCGTTAGAAACGATATGGGGGATGGCGGTCGGGCTCTTCAGCGAGTAATTGGATGAATAGGTGATGGTGGCTTTTTCGCGCGACGGGGTTTTGGTGGTGATGAGCACCACGCCGAAGGCGGCCCTTGCTCCGTAGATGGCTGCCGAAGAGGCGTCCTTGAGCACGGTAACCGAAGCCACATCATTCGGGTTCAGCAGGCTGGGATCGCCCTGTATGCCGTCGATCAGCACCAGCGCATTGCCTCCCTGCCCGATGGAACCGGTGCCCCTGATATTGTACGTGGCTGAACTGATGGGTTTGCCGTCGGAAGGAATGAGGTTGAGGTTGGGGATCAGCCCCTGCAATCCCTGCGTCATATTGGGAATGGAGCGGCGGTCGAGCACATCGCCGTTGATCTGCGACACGGCGCCGGTGAGATTGGTTCTTTTTTGTGTTCCGTATCCAACCACCACTACTTCCGAAAGAGCGCCCGAAAGCCCTTTCATCTTCACCAGCATGGATATGGAAGCATCGGTCTTCAGCGAATAGCCGGTGAGGGTTTGCTGCTGGAAGCCGATGCTGCTGAAAGAAAAATTATAATGCCCTTTCAGCGGCAGCTTAATGAATTGAAATACGCCGCCCGAATCGGTTTGCGCTCCTGCCTTGAATCCGGTTTCAGTATTGACGGCAATAACGGAAACGCCCATCAGCGGGTCGCCCTGCTCATTGCGGACAATGCCGTTCACGCTTCCGCTCCGCTCCTGGGCAAGAAGCGCAGACGAGCAGAACAGCATGATGACAAAAAACAAGATCTGTCTTTGTGCAGAAGTAATTGGTCTGGCACTCATAATAGTAGTTTTTAGAAAAAGATATCCTTTCGCCGCATGGCGGCGTTTTGAAATTTCCAATAATGTTGCTGGGACTAAGGTTTACGAACCTGTATGATATACCCGCCATCCCGGTTGGCTACCGACAGATGATTGAGCAGGGCAATATCTTCCAATATATCGCTAAGTGAATCTTTCTTTTCGAGTTTTCCGATGAAATATATTTTGCGGATTTCTTTTCTCGGATATTCGATCTTCACATTGTATATCACCGATAGCTGATCGAACACATCGGCCAGCGACTGGTTATTGAACATATACCAGTTTGCCATGCTGTCGGGCGATGCCACATGAGCCGGTTTTGCAATATGCAGCTCTTCCTCTTCGCGCTTGCCAAATTCATTAATGGCTACCTGGTGCGTGTTCCGCTCGAACACGAATTCCTGTCCGGGCATCAGGTAATAATCTTTTCCTTTTGCCGGCTGTTCTTCAAGGGCAACCAGCACTTTTCCCCTGTACAGCTTTACCATGATGGTGCTGCTGTTCTTATTGGCGATCACATCGAATACAGTGCCCAATGCAGTAGTGGCTATGTTTTCGCTGTGTACGGTGAATGGTTTTTCAGGATTTTTGGCCACTTTGAAACGGGCTTTCCCTTCCATGTATATTTCTCTTCGTGCATATTGTCCGAAATCTTTTCTATACTTCAAATGAGCGCCCGGCTGAAGTATTACGGTTGAATGATCGGGCAATAGCAGCGTCATGGCCTGTTTTCCGTTATTGGATTGTGTTATCCAGGATATGGGTGCCGGCTGCTGACCGGCGAACTCGGCAATAATTGTTTTTTTACCCGGTCTTGTTCCATACCATATTCCCAGCGCCAGCAACAGTATTGCTGCAGCGGCCCAGCCCCAGGCAGGCACGATGGATCTGCGGCGTACGCTTGCCTGCTCTTCGTTCGTATCCTGATTTACCGCGCTGAGTACGGGTTTATTCTCCTCTTCTGCAATGGCCGCTTCAATGAAGGCAAGCATCTCTTCCTTCAGCCCCGGCGGCAGCGCTGTTTTTCCGTCGGTGCGTTCATATTCATTCAGCAGATATTTTTCATCGGGATTATTTTTCAAATATTCCCATATCATGGCTGCTTCCTCAGGAGTGCAGCGGCCGCTCAGAAATTTCTCTACCGATTCATCGGTTATGTTTTGCATGCATGAAAACAATAAAAGGTCACCGGAAATATATACAGTTTACAACAGCATTTACCCCTGCTGGAGGAAAAATTTTTTTTAATGATGAAAGGTCAGCAATACCGCAATCAAGGCGATCACCTGCCGGATATGCCGGAACGCTTTGCTCACATGGTCTTCCACCGTTTTAATGGAAATGTGCAGTTGCGTGGCGATCTCTTTATTGCTGCAGCCGTAAAATGTTTTCATCACCATGATCTTCCTGCGCACGGGAGGCAATGTTTCTATGGCCGCGCTCACTTCATTGGATATTTCAAAAGCCGCGTCGGGCGCGGGTTGCGAAAGATTGTTCTCCAGCGAGTGGATGGGAAGCACGTTTCTTTTTTTCTGCACAGCCTCTTTTTTAATATGATTGATCAGCAGCGTACGGGCGATAATGAAGAGCTGCTTCTCGAGCGGATGATCCTCCGACAGCGTATGCCTGAACTGCCAGAAACGGATAAAACATTGCTGGGTAAGCTCCTTGGCCGTTTCGTGCAGGAAGACGCGTTTCAGAAAAAAACGGAAGATTTTGACGTGCAGTTCATTGTACACATCCACAAAAGCCTGGTGATCGCCGTTGCGGATAGCCAGCAGTGTTGGTACAGAAATCATTTCCGGCAATTTTCCCATAAGGCCAGCAATTTGCAAACAAATCGATTTTATGCGGATGCAATCCCGCAAACTTAACCGAAAGATAAAACAGGGAAGATGTAAGATTTAATTTTTAATCGGTGAAAGTACACAATCCTTTGAGAAACAAAGGTTGTTTCGGGAAAGTCTATTTTTTAGTCTATCAAAAGTTAAATCGCTAACAAGGAAAGCGGAATAGAAAAACAGCAGCAGGGACGGAGATTTTTTTGTCCAAAACTGAAGGGCCAGCCGTAGCGTAGCGAAGGTATAGACTTTCGTACGCTCAGAGCGGGGCAATAACTTTGCGGTAAGGGAACGAATGGGTTGCTTTCATTTGGTTTATCCTCACTTAGAGCGACTTTTATGAATGGTCTTACCTTTCGAGTTGTTTTTATTTCTAAAGTCATACTTCACTTGTTTGTTGGTGTATTTATCCTTTTGCCGAGGTAGGTCAGATAACCATTGCAAATACATTTTTTCAGGCATCTCTCGATAGCCTAGTTTTGCCAAAGTTATATATGCTTCTTCCATTTCTTTATATACAGTTAAAGAATCGGAATTATTCTCCTTTTTTAATTTAAAATATACCTTTTGTAGTGTTTCTGCTCTAAGAAGTAGAGCTTGTGGGTTAACCGTATGGTATCTAAGAACTAAGTCGCAACATTTCAATATGAAGCTATCATAATAATTACGAGTTTGAAATTCGTATCCTTTAGCGAGGTCTAATATACATAAAGCGATCGACTGCTGGTTACTCAATGTGTCCATGTATACACCACTTCGAATGGCATCTGTCGAAACATAACCTGTAGTAGCAATCCATGCATCAGTGGGGAAAGTGCCACTTGTTAATTCTGTATTATACCAGCCTATTTGTTTGCTAAAATTCCGAATGTAAATATGATTAGGCGCTAAGGCCAACCAGCATTTTACGTTTAGTTCATCAGCTAATATTTTATAGAGATATGCAAGACTATGACAATTGCCCTGATGTGTTTGCAGAAGTTTGTACACAAACATATTTGACCAGTCAATTTTTCCGGTAGGGTCTGAAAAATTATAACTATAGGGTCTATGCCCTAAAAAAAAGGAATCGGATAATATATAAATCGTATCATTAAGTATTGAAAAGATTCCAAAACTTAATGAATAATTAATGCTATCAGAGCCCTTATACGAAACAACTTTTTTTGATTGATAGAGAGAGTTACATAGCATAGCAAGTTGGCTTAACTGTTTATCAAATTGGTTTTCATCAATTGCATTACTATAAAAGGCGTTTTCAACGATGAATACTGATGATTTCAAAGAGCCATCCTTAGTCAGATTGCTGGCTAATTTGTTAAGGGCATTTTCATATCTATCTTTAATAGACGTATCACTACCAGAATTGTCTAATGCAAATACGATTTGCCAAGAAAAAAAGAATGCAATTAATGCAACAAAAGGAAATAAATTTTGAGGTGGGATAGCTGAGCTAGAAAAATAAGTTCTATTAGGATACCCAACGGAAAATTTTTTTATATAAGACCCAATCATTATTCTTCTTTTTTAAAATATATGTATACCCCTCGCCACATGTGCCAAAACAATTATAATCGACCTCAACAAGAACATAATTCATATCACTTGAAAAGATTGGCTTAGATATTCTGATGTATTTGCTGGTTTTGTTAATTCTTATAAAACTGTCTATTTGTGCAGAATTGAGCAAAGCATCTTTGAAATATATGAATCTATCTTTCAGCAAAAGAGTATCTGCATTTAAAGAAGGACTGTAATTATTGATTACATCTGCGTTTATATAATTGCTTATAGATGTATCTTTAATATATTTCTCTCCACTAATTGATTTTAGATATCGGTTATCAATTGGTATAAAGGATGTTTCTACATTGGCTAAATTGCTATAATCCTTATAAAAAATTTTTACAGTGTCAATTTCAAAAATCTTACTTATTACTTGTGATTCGCAAGAATCACAAAACCCTTCCATATAATTAATTTTCTTGTTCTCCCGGCAAGATGTAATTGAATAAAGAAAAAAACTGAATAATAGAAAGCAACTATTCGATAACAGATTTCTCTTTGTTATAGAGCTTCTTTTCAAAGGAT
>CAYYZJ010000181.1:0-4398 GCA_964475615.1 uncultured Flavitalea sp.
GGTGTCGATAGCCAAAAATATCTGGTTCAATGAGCTGAAGAAGAAAGAGCGCTCCGGCCAGCGTGAAAAAAAGTATGAAACCGGTAGAGCGCACGAGGAAATGGATGTGAGCCAGTATATCAGCGAGCGCGAGGTCAGGCAGCAACTGGTTGAATTGCTGAACAAGCTCGGGGAATCATGCAGAAAGATCCTGCTGATGTTTTACTACGAGAACCTGCCGATGAAAGAAATGATGGGCCACCTGCATTATGAAAGCGAACAGGTGGTAAGAAATAAAAAATATAAATGCCTGCAGCAGTTGACCGCATTGATCAAAGACAATCCGGCTATTGCCAAACAGGTCAGCGAAATCATAAAATAACCGTTCACTATGGCTTACAACAGAGAAGAAATGCTTATCGATCATCTCGACAAAACCCTGGAGGGTTCCGCATTACCCGAGGCAGCCGAACTGATCCGCACCGACAAGTCCGCAGCCGCCGAATGGCAATACCTGAACCTGGCCCTGGATGCTATACTGGAAGCCGGACTGCAGGAACAGGTAGCCACCGTGAAACAGGAATGGCTGGCAGAACAAAGCAAGCGCAGCAGGCCTGCTGTGGTGCGCACCCTTTACCGCAACGCATTGCGCATAGCCGCCTGCGTTATATTGCTGGCCGGTGCGGTAACGATCTATAAATACGCTTCGACCAACGCGGTTGGGATCTATGACCAATATTATTCTTCATTCGACCTGAATACCAGCAGGGGCGCCGGCAATGCCGATGAACTGGAACAGGCTTACCGCGATAAAAACTGGGCTGCCGTAATCGCACGCTTCAATGGTCTGAAAGATAAAAACAATAAATCCCGCTTCCTGACGGGCATGGCTAACCTGGAACTGAAGAATTACGATGCAGCCATCGGATCATTCAAACAAGTGCTGGATGAAAATGCACGCACCGGCGACAACTATTTCCAGGACGAAGCGGAATATTACCTGGCCCTCGGATACCTTGCCACAAGGCAAACCGGCAAAGCCCTGCCCCTACTCAAAAAAATAAAAGCAGACCCGGCTCACCTGTATCATAAAAAAGTGAGCGATATGTCGTGGCTCGACCTGAAGATTGCCGGGTATAAGGATACTAAGTAATTAATGATCAATATCTTAAACTATTTTTAAATTTTTTGGATTTCCCGGTTACATTTGGTCACAGTGCTTGTACTAATTTATGTAAGCAGTTCTTTGAAAGGCGGGACTTAAAAAAAATAGATCAGGACTTACTATTTAAAATCAATATATCCATATCCGAATCCTTTTGAAAGACCTGAAACAAATCCTTATCAGAACAACCGTGCATCCAATCCTAGGAACCCCGTTTCATATATCCGAATAAAAACCAATCCATTTCAGATGAAAACCAATCCAGATCCTTGAAAGTGCCAGTTCGATTAAAAAGTCGACGTACCCTGAAAATGACTTGTGCTATGTTTTCCAACCACGTTAAAAAATTTTTAGAACCCTTATCCGTGAAAAACATGCGTTGCGTCGACTTTTCTTTTTACGATCTATTCAATATTCATATAGCCGACGGTAATCAGCACTATTAACCATTGCCTTATCCAAAAACCATCCAATTCCTAAGAATGCCGATTCAAAAAGTCGACGTATCCTAAAAAACACAAAATCTATTATCCATTGAAAAGATCAATATCCATGAAAGACGTCGACTTTTTTCCTTTAACGATTATTAGTATTATATAAAAAAGAGAACCCAGGAAGAGCAACTTCCCATATCCACAGAATAACCGCTATGTCCCCTATGAAACCATTCCCGAAATCCTGAAAAAGCTAAAAGTCGGCGGCCAAACCCCCTCTCGTGATACTTCTGAAACTGTGTGCTATTATTTGAAAACGTCAATATTTTTAAAATCCTTATTCGTGAAAAAACGTCGACTTTTCCTTTTCCAGGCCCAAACAAAAACAACAATCAGGATGCATAATCCGGTTGCAATAATCATCCATCCATAAGACCCGCCCTTATCGTACAGCGGCTCGGTGCTTCCCAGCAAGATCAGATGCGACCAATAATCCGGACTTTTATACAATGCATTGCTTTCGATATAATCCAGCTTGGCTTGCTGCAGCGCTTTCGATTTACTCCATCCTTTTCGCAGATAAACATAAAATTGCCTGAGTATCGCTGAAGTAGCATGATCATCGGCCTTCCAGAGGCTGTTGATGGTGCTGGCGCATCCGGCATAAGCGAATGCGCGGGCAAGACTGATCACGCCTTCATTATTCACCAGCTCCCCCTTCCCTGTTTCACAGGCGCTGATGATCACCAGCCTAGTGGCATCCATATTCAAACCATAGAGCTCTTCCAGAAAAAGACAATCTTCAACACGCGATTTTTTTTCGGGATAGAATGCAATGAACGAACCCGCTGTATTGCCGGGGTCGGAAACAGCATGCGTGGCAAGATGCACGATGGGAAACTGATTGATCTGTTTCAGGAACTGATCCTTGGTGGCCAGGCTGTCTATATACCTGGTGCCGGGAAGTCCTTTGATCTCCTCGCCGGAAGCAGGCAGGCGATCCAGCGATGCTCCGGCAAAGCCTGTTCCGCGCTGCACAAAAGGAGCAAAAGCCAGCACTTCTCCCTTATAACTGTAACGGCTATGCGCATTCATATCATCGGCAATAAACCTCGAGGAAAATTGATAGCTGACGGCCGTTGTGGCCAGCAAGGGCTTTGCGTCGCTGCCTGAGGGAAGCGATTCAAAAGGAAGAAAATAAAAAATGCCGTCGGGGATAATGATCCATTCGTCTTTTTCAGGAATGATCGATTGAATGGGCCTGATCAGCCGGGCATATAATGCCGAACCGGTGGGGCCGCCGGCAAACCTTCTGCCGTTTTCTGTAGATCTTAAATAATCCAGCCATTTCTTTGTGTCCCGCTCAAGAGCTGCCAGCGAATCGATCCGGATATATTTGAACAAAGATTGCGTGAGCACAAACACATGCAAGCCTGCCCCGGTAGTGTATAAGCTGATCAGTGCCTGATGGTCGCCGAGGCGCTGCTGCAATTCCTTTACGCCCGGATAAGTGTCCTCGTATTTGAGCTTATAGTAATGGCTGTTCTGTTCCAGCTCTTTCTGCACGCGCGAAAGCTCCGTTTCATAATGCGCTTTTTCCAGGGCAATGGCATCGGCGGATTGATCATCTTCGGCCTGGTCGCCCTTCACATCGAGGCGTGCGATATTGTATTTGATATTCTTTTCGGTCTGCAATAATTTTTCCGCTGTACCCGGCTCTGTATGAAAGCTTTTTTCTTTCAGGTTGCCGGCCACGATGGAAGCCTTGTTCTTTTCGCTGATCAGGAAAGCCTGCTCAAGATAATTGCCGGAAGGATGAAGGCGGTTCAGTTCCAGGCAAACCGACAAAGCTTCCTGGTAAACATTCCTGCTTTTTTTCTTGAGCAATATTTTTGCATCATCCGTATCATAACTCTTTTCGATATACGAAAGCAGCGAGAGCACGCTTTTATACGCTGCAAAAGAAGCCTGCAGGTATTTTTCATCCGGGTCTTTCCTGTACAGCAGCCCGAAGGCCATGGCTTTTGCAGACAGCGCATCGAATAAACGGTAATAGGCAAAAGCGCCGGTAAAGCTGGCGGGATTGGAGAAAATATCGCTATCCCTGAAATTGCCCGAAAAGATGATGATGGCCTGCTGCAGGCTGTTGAGCGCATCGGGATATTGTTGTTTGGAGATCAGCAGCGCTGCGCGGTAAAAAGCATTGATGCCTATATCCAGCTCGTTCAGCCTGATGCCGTTTTTCTTTGCCTGATCGTGCAACAGGTCGAGAAAATAAGCAGCCGAATCGGGCCTTTGCAATTGCAGCTCGGTATTGGCCATCTCGTTCAATACGCCCGGTATCTGCTTCCGGTTCACTTTATTGAAGCAGGCAAGGGCTTCTTCGTATTGCTGCAAAGCGGCATTGGCCCTGCCCATATTCAGGTAAATGGGACTGGCGTATATACGATACCGTAATATTTTCCGGTAAATGTCAATGGCCTCCTCATACAACCCCAGCTTATAATAGGCGGTAGCGATATTGGTTTGTATGCTCACTGCAGAAGCAGTATCCAGAGGCTGCGAACGGTTGATGATGCTTAGCGCCTGGCTCAGGTAATTCTTGCTCTGAAGATAGTCGCCGTTATCATAATACAATACACCGAGGGTGTTGTAGAGATTTTCTTTTTCGGGCAGTCCGGGAAAACGGTCGATCAGCGGCTCGGCCTTGCGGAGAAAATAATTGGCCGAATCGAAATCATTGAGGTTATAGTAGCAGGATCCGGCGTATATATATGCCTGAAAGAAGAGAGAATCATCCAGTGCAGGGCTCAGTTGCCT
>CAYYZJ010000182.1:0-2266 GCA_964475615.1 uncultured Flavitalea sp.
CGTGGGGTCTATATGTTGCAGTCCAACGGAAGCGCTGCCATTTTCATATCTGGCTACGAATTTCAGCTTTTTGCCTGCTTTGGCGGCTGCCAGATACAATTTTTTAAAATGCTCTTCTTCCTTTTCCATCTCCCTGTAAAAATCGGCAACGCTTCCTTTCATGCAGGAAGGAGGCAGGAATGAATGGTTCTCGATCTGATCCATCTCCAGTTTTTCGCCGGCTTCCCTGGCCAGTATCATGATCTTGCGCATCACATCGGTGCCGCTGAGATCGAGGCGGGGATCGGGTTCAGTATATCCTTCGTCCTGCGCCTGCCTTACGATCTCCGCAAAACTTTTCCTGCCTTCATAATGGTTGAACACGAAATTCAGCGTGCCGCTCAGCACAGCTTCTATTCGATTTATTTTATCGCCGCTGCGCAGCAGGTCATTCAGCGTGCCGATCACCGGCAGCCCCGCGCCTACATTGGTTTCAAAAAGAAATTGGGCATGATATTCCCTGGCCAGGTCTTTCAGTTTTTTATAGTGTTCGTAAGACGAGGAACAGGCTATTTTGTTGCAGGCAACCACGGCAATGCTTTTCTGGAGCAACTGGTCATAACATCCGGCAACCGCTGCATTGGCGGTTACATCTACAAAAACGCTGTTGCGCAGGTTCTTGGAACGGATGGTCTGGGCGAATTGCTGCAAGTCCATAGGCTCGCCCTGTTCCAGCAATGTTTTCCAGTTGTTCAGGTCGATGCCTTCATCATTGAACAGCATTCTTTTGCTGTTGGCCAGGCCGGTAACGCGCACCTGTAACCGAAGATTTTCCTGCAGGTAATGAAACTGCTGCTTCAACTGGGCGATGAGCCGGCTTCCCACATTACCTGTTCCGGTAATGAAGAGGTTGAGCTGCTTATGCGTGGTTTCAAAAAATTCTTCATGCAGGGTATTCACGGCTTTCTTAACATCGGCCATGGCGATGACCGCAGAGATATTTCTTTCAGAAGATCCCTGGGCGATGGCGCGCACATTCACCCCGTTCCTTCCCAATGCCCCGAACATTTTGCCGCTGATGCCGGGATGGCTTTTCATATTATCGCCCACCAGCGCAATGATGGCCCGGTTCTTTTCGATGACCAGCGGCTCCACTTTTCCTGCCTTGATCTCCTGGTCGAAGGCCTGGTCAACCGCCTGCTTGGCCGCAGCGGCATTGGATGCTTCGATGCCCACGCAGATCGAATGTTCCGAAGAGCCCTGCGTAATGAGGATGACATTGATCCTTTCATTCGACAACGCTTCGAACAACCTTTTCGAAAATCCGGGAATGCCTACCATGCCGCTGCCTTCGAGACTGAGCAGCGCAATCCTGTCGATGCTCGAAATGCCGCGTATGCTTCCGCCGTTCCTTGAACTTACTTTTTCAATGAGCGTGCCCTCATCTGCCGGGATGAACGTATTTTTTATCCATACCGGGATGCCTTTGTTCATCACCGGCTGGATGGTGGGCGGATAAAGCACTTTGGCCCCGAAATGGGAAAGCTCCATCGCTTCCTGATAAGAGATATGCGGAATGACCCTGGCATTGGAAACAAGCCGCGGATCGGCGGTCATCATGCCCGATACATCCGTCCATATTTCTACGGCCTGGGCATCGATGGCGGCGGCAACGATAGCTGCCGTATAATCGGAACCGCCCCTTCCCAGCGTAGTGGTATTTCCCTGGCTGTCGGAAGCAATGAATCCCGGCAGTATGAATACCGTTTCTTTTGCTGCGGTAAAATATTCCTGCATTCTTTGCCCGGTGGCCTTTGCGTCCACTGCGGCATAACCGAACTGCGAATCGGTAAGGATCAGCTCCCGCGCATCCTTCCAGGCATTTTCAATGCCCATGGTCGTGAGCTTGGCCGAAAGGATCTGTGAGGACAGCAGCTCGCCGTAGCTCACGATCTTGTCTTTGGTGCGGGGCGAAAGCTCGCTCAGCAAAAAAACGCCTTTGCATATATCTTCTATCTCATTGAACTTGGTCTTGACCAGGCTCAGCAGGCTGCTCTGCTGTGTGATCGGTATCAATGACTTCACTGTATCGAGATGGCGCTGCCCGGCCAGTTGTAATTTATCTTTATACGATTCGTCGCCCGAAGCGGCCAGGGTTCCGCATTGCAGGAGCGCATCCGTAATGCCCCCGAACGCAGATACCACTACAACCGTCCTGTCTTTTGGTATGGCCCGGCTGATGATTGCTATCGCCTTGTTTATATTTTCTGCATTGGCTACTGAAGTA
>CAYYZJ010000183.1:0-7232 GCA_964475615.1 uncultured Flavitalea sp.
CCCAGCCTGCGCCGGGAACATCCATCTGCACCATGGTGGTAATGGGAACGCCGGTAAGCGAACTGATCTTATGGCAATTCCTGAAAAAACGGATCATCTCTTCATCCGAAAAAACACTGGTATTGCAATTCGCATACCCGCCGTCTATCTGTATCCATCTTTTTCTTACTGCATCCGTAAACTGTTTTTTCTGTTCTGCGGAAGCCTGCCTGAGATAGTGCTCAACTACCCAGGTGGCTTCGGGGTTCCATATAAATTTTGCTCCGCCGGGATAGTGCTGCGTTTTGCGGGCAATATCGATCCCCACATCGATATTGCGCAGGTGCAGTTTTTTCACGGTATCCTGCAGGGCAGTATAACCGATATCCACATGCGAATGCGGATAGATGTAAACCGTCCACTGTTTTTTAGGCGGAATGCCGATGTGTTGTGAAGCGGATTGGCCGCCGCAGGTTACGGAAACAGCGGCATTGGTTGCTTTATCCACACCCGCTCCGGGAGGCAGCAACACAGCAAGCCGGTTTGCACTGTCGGGCTTATTGACAATGGTCTCTTCAGTTACGGAATTGCATTCAACCTTAACCGTAACCGGGCCATTACATTGAAAATTATTCAATGCAATGGTCAATGCCCGGCCAGGCTTTCCATCCTTGCGGTATTTATAATAAGGCGCTGCCTTGCAGGTAATGGATGGAACTGATTGTGCAGAGGCAGTGTGCAGAACAATGGCAAAGGATATGGATATAATGCTTAGCGTTCTCAATAAAATATTCATCTTTCCGGTTACTTAACAGTTATCATTTTAATATCGCTGTAGTTGTATTGTTTCAGGCCATAATCTATTCTTGCACCCAACCGCAGATACCAGTCTTTCTTAGGCAGGGAGCCGCCTGTAGTGGTCAGCGTGATGGTCTGTCCGATAATATCATTGCCGGAGCTGCCGCTGTAGCTGACGTGCGTCGAATACCGGTTATCATAATTGTTGTTGCCCACGTATTCATAAGGACAAAGAAAAAGCCAGAGGTCGGTGATATTCTGCTGAAAATCCGGATTGCTTGTTCCGCGCGTTACTTTCACCTGCGCCGTAATGGTGCCGTCGGCATTGAGCACCGGATCGCCGGCCCATTCCACTTCCAGAAAAGGTTCAACGGTAAAGTTCACGGTGGTTACGCCGCCTTTTACGGTTACGGTCTGGCTTTTGTCGTCATCGGGCTGAACCAGCGGCACAAAAGCGCCTTCGGCGGAGATCTTGTAGGTGGCGGCAAACACTTTGGTGTTGATATAGGTGCCGTCCTGCTTGGTGGCCAGGTAAAGCGGAGTAGGATTATCGCTCCAGCTTATTTCGAGCAGCTTGATGCGTGTACCGTTCCCGTTATCGCCGGATACTTCGCTTTGCACATTCTTGCCGGTGCCGGCATCGATGATGCTGCCCTGGAGTGTTTGATCCGGGCTGGCATAGTTGTCGATCTTTTTGGAGCAGGCTGTAATGACAGTGAGGCTTAGCGCCAGATATATTATTCGTTTCATCGTATAAAAAATTAAGATTAATAACCGGGGTTTTGAACCAGATTGGTGCTCTTGGCAATAGCGGCATTCGGTATCTGTTCGTAATACCATCTCGGGTCGAAAGTGTACTGGCTGTTCCTTTCATCATATCGGTCGTCGAAAAAATATTTGCCGGCATTGGCTGCATAAAATGCATTCAGGATACGATAGATGGTGCCGTTCTGTTCCCTGTCGATGATGCGCCATCTTTTCAGATCCCACCAGATCTTGTTTTCAAAAGCGAGCTCCTTTCTTCTTTCTTTCCTGATGATATCCACGCTGATCAAGTCGGCCAGGGTGGCCAGCGATGCGCCGGCGCGCTCACGTATCGCATTGAGGTCTGCCAATGCCTGCATCTGGTAATCGCCGCCCTGGCCTTCGCTGAACAGCTCATAAGCGGCTTCGGCGCGGTTGAGCAGCACTTCTGCATATCGTATCTCGATCCAGCTTTGATCCGAATGGTTGGTGGTCACTTCGGAAGTGGGTTTGTTGGGATCGAGATATTTTTTGATGGTGAAGCCGGATATGCAGCCGGCAACAGTGCCGATATTGGTGAAGAAACCGCTGAGCCCGGCGGGATTCATTTTACTGCCGTCGGGCAAGGTATATGCCGTTTGATTATCGGTGGATGAAGCAACGATATTAGCGGTGGGATAAGGAGCTGTTGAACCGACCGGCAAAAGCCTGCTGATGCCTCCGCTGGCATCGCCTGTATAAATGCCGCGGCGGATATCGATGGCCTGGCCTTTGAATACATCGCCCGGAAAGAGAACAGTGCCTTTCAGCCTGGGCTCGGCATTCGCAAAAGGATCGCTGATATTATCGTACAGCAGATAATGCCCGCCGTCATCGGTGGTCTTGAATGTGCTGTCGGGATTTTTGGGAAGCCCTTCAAACATCTCCACAAAATCGAGGGTAGGATTGGTTTCGGCCGAATAGCCTCCGTTCCACAACTGCCGTGGTATCTGGTTGGCATCGTACCAGTGCACGGCATCCGGATATTTATACATCCTGATAAAAATATTTTCTGCGCTCGATCCGTCGAGGAACAGGGCTGCAAAGTTGGCGGCCTGCGCAGCTTTATCGGTAGCAGACCAACTGTTCTTATACAGGCTGTATTTGCCGTCCAGCAGGCTGGCTGCATCATAGCTTGCCTTAAAATAATCGACGGCTTTTTCGGCAGGTATGCCGCACAACTGCGTTGAACCGGAACTCAGCGTGATATTGTTGTACTTGGCAATGCAGCCCGCAAAAAGCATGGCCCTCGATTTCAGCGCTGCCGCCGCATAGCGGTTTGCCCTTCCCTGCTGGTTTGTTTCGGGCAGGTAAGCGTAAGCGGAATCCAGGTCTGTAGCAATAAAATCATACGTGGCCTGCTCCGATGCGCGGGGCACTTTGTATTCGTCGATATCGGCAGTCACTTCCTCGATGCTTTCTCCCGGCTTGGTGAGCACTTTATCCACCAGCGGCACACCGCCATACCGTTTCACCAAAGCAAAATACGTGAAGGCGCGGATGAACCTGGCTTCACCAAGCCAGTTGTTTATTTGTGCAGCGCTGTAATTGCCGGCATATTCGGGCAGCGTTTCCATAAAGTAATTGCATTCGCGGATCAGCGAATAGGCATCGGCCCAGTAGCCGAATGTTTCGGTGCTGTTCTGCTGGTCGCGGCTGAGGGCCTCGCCGGTGACGGCCGAAGGCGAGCCATAGAAGAATGTTTTAAATCCGGTGGTAGGGTTCCATTTGAAATCCTCCATCGGTATTTCACTGTAGATGCGGGCCATGTAAGCGGTGATGCCGCTCACGCTGCTGAAAATATCGTTGTCGGATATGATGTTCATGGGCGGCACATCCAGGTTTTTTTTGCAGGCAGGCGCCATGGCAGCAATGACAATAAGCAGCAGATATATTTTTGTTTTCATTGTTTAGTATGATTTAAAGTTTTACGTTCAGCCCGATGGAATAGATCCTGTCTATCGGGTATGCATAACCGTATTGCTGGTCCACAGCGGAAACGGCCGAAGGATGTTCGGGATCGAGGAATTTAAGGCTGGTGATGGTGAACAGATTGTAGCCGGTAGCAAATACCCGCACGGCTTTGATGCCTATGCGCGACAGCCATCTGCCGGGCAGATTATAACCCAGCTCCGCGCTTTTCAGACGCATATAGGCAGCGCTGTGAAGATTGGCGAGCGTATTGGTATACGCGTTGGTTCCGGTGTATGCATAATAACCCGGCACCCATACTGTGTTCGGATCGTAAGGATCGGCGGTGGGGTCGGCAGGATGCCATCTGTCCAGGAACTGCGTCAGCGCATTGCCATTGGCCCAAAGCGGGCCGCCCAATTGTTCGGTGTATGTTGCGCTGACCATGCCTGCGCCCTGGAAGAGCAGATTGAGGTCGATGCCTTTCCATTCAGCACCCAGCGAAAAGCCATACGTGATCAGGGGCAGTCCGGTATGCGCTATCGGGTGACTGTCGTCCACGCTGATCTGTCCGTCGCCATTCCAGTCTTCATAACGGTAGTCGCCGGTTACGGTTGACCTGCTGACATAGATCGGACTGTTCTCGATGTCTTTATACGAGCTGAACTGTCCGTCGGACCCATAACCGAAGTATACGCCTGCATAGCGGTCGCCGGTATTCTGCAGCCAGTTGAGATAAGAGTTGCCTGCCTTGGCCATGGTGACCTTTACATTGATGATACGTGTAAAGCCGAATGTTCCCCTTATATTATAATTGAAGTTGCCGATGTGGTTGCGGTGATTGATCTCGAAATCGAATCCCTGGTTGCGGTCGCTGTTGATGTTCTGCTGCGGCAAGGCTGCGCCGACCACATCGGGCAGGGTCAATGCCTGGGAGGCCAGCAGGCCGGCCCTGTTGCGCACAAAATAATCGAAGGTAAGACCCAGCAGCCCGTTCCATGCTTCGATATCGATGCCTGCATTAAACATTTTTGAAGTATACCAGGTGATATTGGGATTGGGAATGCCCGTGCTCTGCACCCCATTTACAAAGGTGCCGTCGAATACAGCGCCGGAGGGTTGCCCGGTAGAAGAGCCGCTGGCAGGATAAGTATATCCTGAAACAAACTGATAGGCAGAAGCGCCGTCATCGCCGGTCTTGCCATAAGAAGCCCGCAATTTCAGATCGTTGATGAAAGCAAGGGCGCTGGAGTTTTTAAAGAAATTTTCTTCCGAGATGCGCCAGCCGATAGAGCCGGCAGGAAAGAAACCCCATTGTTTATTGACAGGGAATTTGGATGAGCCGTCATACCTGAACCTGAAATCGGCCAGGTATTTCGACTGGTAATCATAAGTGAAGGTGCCCACATAAGCCGAGTTCTTGAACGTAAATGCATTGGCCTGGCTTGCACTCATGCTGCCCTGCTGGTTTGCACTGTTGCCTGCAAATAGCTGATCGACCGGAATGGCCAGCTCTCTTTGCGCATAAAAATTATCGCCCTTGCGTGTGCTTGCTTCATAGAGCAGCATGGCGCTGACATTATGCACGCCGCCGAAACTGTGTTTGTAATTCAGCGACAACTGCCCCAGGTTGGTCGGATATTCATACTCCTCTCTTCTGACCACGCTTGGCGTTTGATTGGCAACCGGCGCATAAACACCGGTAGCGCTGTTGTAGGTATAAGTGTAATAGGCCTTGTTGAAAATCTTATTGCTGTTCAATGTGAAATCAAAACTGTACAGGCCCTTTATGCTTAATCCCTTAATGAAAGGCAGCATATAATTCAGGGCGGCAGACGATTGGAACCATTTGTTGTTGAAGGTCTGATACCCCGATATGCTGGCGGTAGACTGTGCAACCGGATGCAGCGGGTTGGGAAGATTGTTCAGGTACATCGGATTGTCATTGGCATAAACCGGATTGATCGGCGGCTGATACCACATGCTCCGGAAGATCCAGTAAGGGGCCTGCATGGGCTGATCTTTTTTATCCATGGTGGCCGAAAGGTTAAGATCGAAGCTAAGTCCCTTTACTATTCTTGTGCTCAGGTTCGAGCGAAGGTTATACCGGTCATAACCGAGATCGCCGGATTTCAGTATGCCATCCTGGTTCATATAACCGACGCTGATATAATAGGTGGAATTATCGGTGCCTCCGCTTGCACTTAAATTGTGCTGCGTTTGAGGGGCGCTTCTCTTTATGGTGGCAGCCTGCCAGTCGGTGCTTTGCTTTGATCCGTTCTGATAAGCGGCAATATCATCGGCACTATAAACCAGCCGGCCGCCGTTCACATTGTGCATGCTTTGCTCGTTCACCAGCGTCATGTATTCCACGGCATTGGCGGAATGCGGAAAGCCGATGGGCTGCTGTATTCCATAAGTGCCGGTATAGTTCAGCTCCAGCGTTCCTTTTTTTCCTTTTTTAGTGGTAATGAGAATTACTCCGTTGGCAGCCCTTACTCCATACACTGCTGCGGAAGCATCCTTCAATACAGATATGCTTTCCACATCATTGGGATCAACACGTGCAATATCTGGCCTGGGCACGCCGTCGATTACGATCAGCGGGTTGCCCATGCCCCTGATATCATAGGAGTTGTTGAATGAGCCGGGCTCGCTGGTGTTCTGCACGATGCGCAGCCCGGGGATCTTTCCGGTCAATGTGTTCAGGATATTCTCATTCTTGGTGGTTGTGATCTGCGATGAAGTGACCGACGATACTGCCGTGGTCAATGTCGCTTTTCGCTGCGTGCCATAGCCGACTACTATTTCTTCCAATGCCTTGTCCTTGCGCTTGAGCACTACCGAAATCACGCTTTGATTGTTGACGGGTATATTGACCTCCTCATATCCCACATAGCTGAAATGCAGCACGGCATTGCGGGCAACGGCAATTTTGAAATTGCCGTTGGCATCGGTCGTTACGCCCTGGCTGGTGCCGGCAACGGAAACAGATACTCCTTCCAGCGGCTTTCCCGCTTCATCGGTTACGCGGCCGCTCAGTTCCTGGGGCGGAGGCTGTGACGAAGGCTCCTCCTTCCGCAGGTCTTCTTCTTTTGCCCTTATGATGACGATCTTGTCCTGGATGGTATAAGACAAGGGCTGGTTTTTGAAACATTCTTTCAGCGCTTCCTCCACAGGAACATCTTTTACATCGATATCCACTTTACCGGCGAGCTGTATCGTTTTGTCGTTGTAAAAGAAATTGTACCCGGTCTGCTTCCTGATCTCCTTGAACACCGCAGGGAGCGGAGCATTCTTTTTGGAGATGGATACTTTTTGCGCTGTCAGGTTTGCATTGGCCTGCAGGCAGGCAATCAGCGTAAGTAATGCAGTCAGCTTCATAGCAATCATCGTTTGAGCGGCAAACCCCGTGTGCGTACAGGATTTGCCAAAAGCATGTAGTTTCATACCTTTGTTTAGTTTGGGTTTTTAACTTGAGCAATTATCTCCGAAAGAGTTGATTCAGGGTTTGCCCAGACATTTACCAGGAGTGCCGCAAACACTCCTGATTTTTTTGAACAAACCGTTCTTGCTTCTGATCAATATGGTCTTACTATAATCTTGTTTCCGTTTACTTCAAACTTTACTGTTTTGGTCAGTCCCAGCACCTTTAATAATTCCGACAAATACTGCATGCGCGGCACCGTGCCGGAAAAAGATTCATTCGCCACATCTCCTTCATATACGATATCCATATCGTACCATCTTGCAGCCTGCCG
>CAYYZJ010000184.1:0-3839 GCA_964475615.1 uncultured Flavitalea sp.
TATTAAATCATTAACGATTTTGCGGGTAAGCGGTTTTTCGGTAAATTCGACAAACCTATTCAATATGTTGTGGCGAAAATTTAATGGCGACCCGATTGAAATGCCGATTGTTACTGCCGTCGAAAATGCTATACGGCGCGAAACGGAAAAAGGTTATCGTCTCAAGGTTTGCATTGGCACCGATTCACAGGTAAAAGGTGCGGAAACCGAATTCGCTACTGTGATTGTTTTTTTGCGCGAGGGACATGGAGGCTTCATGTTCATCCACAATGAAAAAACAAAAACGCAGTACACGATCAAGGAACGCATGCTGGTGGAAGTTGCCAAAAGCATCGAGATCGCTTACGAGCTCTGTAACCTCTTCAACAAGTATGATGTGGACATGGAAGTGCATGCTGACATCAATACCAATCCGCATTTCAAGAGTAACGACGCGCTGAAAGAAGCTATGGGTTATATCCTGGGGATGGGCTTTGCCTTCAAAGCCAAACCGGAAGCTTTTGCCAGCAGCAGTTGCGCCAACAAAGTAGTGAACTGAGCGGCCTGAGGATAAAGCCCGCCCCGGCAAGCTGTGTATACGCACCGCTCAAGGCATCATCTCCCCTCGAATAACGCATTCATCTCTTCAATCGCATCCAGTATTTTATCCCGTCCCGTTTTTTTCACTGCGCTGGTAACAAAATGCCTGGGCAGGAATTGCCAGTCTTCCTTCATCGCATCCAGGAATGCATTTACATTAAGGCTGACGGTCTTTTGATTTTCTTTATCGGCCTTGGTAAAGACCAGGCAAAAAGGGATCTCCCATTCGCCCAGCCGGTTCACAAAGGCAAGATCAGATTTTTGCGGGTCATGCCTGCTGTCGATCAGCACAAACACATTCATCAGGTTCTCCCGCCTGCGCAAATAATCTTCGATCATCTTTTCCCATTGCTTGCGCTGCGCCTGCGAAACTTTGGCAAATCCATAGCCCGGCAGGTCTACCATATACCAGGATTCATTGATGAGGAAATAATTGATGAGCCTGGTCTTGCCCGGCGCAGCAGACGTCTTGGCCAGCTTGTCATAATTGCTGAGCATATTGATGAGCGAGGACTTGCCTACATTGCTTCTCCCTACAAAAGCATATTCGGGCCTGTCGGGTTTGGGGCATTGGGTATAGTCGGGACAACTGATGATATATCTGGAAGATTTGATAAGCATGTATTCAGGATACTGCAAGTTAATGCGCCCGGCAAAATAAATTAGTCAAAATATTAATATAGCTCCTGGAGAGAAAAAATTACCATTTGCCCGATCGGTTTTATTTTTTTTCTTAAATTCGATTCCAGCATAATAAAACTGCGTTATGAGAAAAGACTTCAGGTTCTTTACGTTTCTTCTATTCCTGCCAGCTTTCTCTTTTGGCTTCCGTTCCAATGCAGTCAATCCAAACCAAACCGTTCAGCACTTTTAATATATGCAGCACGCTATCGGTCATACCAGGGAAAATGCATTGGAGCTTCTGTTTGCGCAGATCTTCAAGGAACACGAATATATGCTGTACACACTTGCGCTCCGCCTCACCAAATCGGATCAGCAGGCCAAGGATATTATTCAGGAAGTGTTCCTGAAATTATGGGAGCACCGCGACAATATATCCGGCATCGGCAATATGGAAGCCTGGCTTTACCGGGTTACCGAAAACAAGGTCATTGATTTTCTCCGCAAATCGGCGACCGACGACCGTTTAAAAGAAACCATCTGGAACAACCTGCAGCAGGCGCTGAATGAAACCGAAGCATTGGTATGTGCCAGAGAGTACCATCAGATCATCCAGAAAGCCATCGACCGCCTTCCGCCCCAGCGAAAGCTGGTATACCAGCTCAATAAGGAAAAAGGACTGAACTACCAGGAAATTGCCGACGAGCTGCAGATCTCCAGGCATACGGTAAAGAATCATTTGTATACCGCCATCCAGTCGCTCCGCCGTTTTTTCGGCAGGTATTGATTTTTTTCAAAAGCGGATAGGAAATGCCCCGCGCTGCTTCGTCTGTTTATTACAGGCCAATGATCTCCCATGGAAGAAAGAATAAAATACCTGTTCCGGCAATATCTTGAAAACACTTGTTCCAGGGAAGAGCTGGAAGAGCTTTTCGAGTATATCCGGAAACAGGAATACGATGCCATTTTGAAAAGCAGGATAAGGGGTCTTTATGATGCCATACAAAAAAACCCTTCCTTACTTACTTATGTGGATGAGAGCGGTAACCTGCTCCTCACCGAGCCTAAACCGGTTGTTGTGGAAAAAAAAACCGGCCGGTAAAAAAAGAACATTGCGTTTTACCGCCATGTTGCTGGTGTTTGCGGTCGCCGCAGGTTTTCTGTGGCTTTTGAAAAAAAATCATTCGCCGGAGCGGATGGAGGCAGGAATGCAGGTGTTGACCAAAAAGATCACGGAAAAATCCGAATACAAATATCTTTTGCTGCCCGACAGCACGCAGGTATGGCTGAATGCCGGCAGCTCGCTGGAGTTTCCCGGCCAGTTCAATATGCAGAAAAGGGAAGTGTATTTATCGGGAGAAGCCTATTTCGATGTGAAGCATGCCGATAAAAGCGTGTTCATCATTCATACGGGAAAAGTATCCACCACCGTGCTGGGCACTGCTTTCAATATCAAAGCCTATCCGGGCCGAAAGAGCATCATCGTTTCGGTAAGCCGGGGCAAGGTAAGCGTAAGCCGGGATGATAAGCTGATCGCTACATTGACCAAAGGGCAACAGGTGAAAGTGAGCAGCAGCGATGACCGCATTACGGAAAAAAATATTGCGGTAACGGAAGTGGCGGCCTGGCAGCAGGGCAATATGGCTTATGATGACGAACGGTTTGAAGATATCATTGCCGATCTTGAACGAACCTATAATGTAAGCATCAGGGTGGATAATGACCTGATCCGCAGCCAGCAGGTTTCCACTTCATTCAGAAGGGAGATCGGCATAGAGCAGGCGCTGGAGATATTGTGCAGGCTCACGGATACGGAGCTGACCCAGAAGAACGGAGAATATATCATACAATAACCAAAACTAAAACCGTTACAAATGATCAATACTTCCCCTCCAACATAGGTTGAAAATAAAGAACCGCTCCAGTTGCGACCTGGAAGCGGCTCGGCGTTTTAAAACTCTATTTCACGAATTATTAAAACCAACCAAAGCTATGAATTTGTATGTAAACAGGTACAATTATGCTTCATTGTGCCTTGCAACAAAACCATGCCTGCACAACCTTATCCGGCCATTTAAAAACAAAGCACTGATTATGAAGGTTTCCATCCTGGCTATATTCCTCACAACCAGCTCCATGCTCATGGCAGGCAATACCAACAGCCAGGATCTGAACAAGCTCACGGTATCCATTGAGCTGAAGAATTCCACGCTGAAAAAGGCGCTGCGGCAGATAGAATCGCTTACCAAACTGTCTTTCACCTACAAGACCAATGATGTGGCGCGATATAATAACATCAATTATTCAGCCACTGATATGCCGGTGGCCAGGCTGCTCGAGGCATTGCTGGAGCATACTGATCTGAATTATGTGCAGGTGAATGGCAATGTGATCATTAAAAGAATGAGAATTCCAATACCTGTTGAGACCGCAGGAGTGAACATTGGCATGCAGCAGTCGTTCGATGGCGGCATCAGGGGAAAGGTAACAGATAGCAAGGGCGAACCGCTTGTCAATGCTTCCATTCTTATCATAGGCAACCGCAAAGGCGCTGCTGCCGGCAGTTCGGGCGAATTCAGCATTACCGGAATTAAAGCAGGAACATACAAAATCCAGGTATCTGCCGTTGGTTTCCAGAC
>CAYYZJ010000185.1:0-2831 GCA_964475615.1 uncultured Flavitalea sp.
GCGCTCATGCCATCGATGGAATCGCCGGGCATTTCATAGGAATCGGCGAGCTTGTAAATATCCACTACATTGGAAGTCCGCTCCACAGAAGTGCCCATGGCATAGTTATTATTCTCGCAGATAAACACTACAGGCAGCTTCCAGAGCATAGCCAGGTTGAACACTTCATGCATGATGCCCTGACGTGCAGCGCCATCGCCAAAAAAAGTGAGCACTACATTATCCGTTCCCTTGTATTTTTCTGCGAAGGCCAGTCCTGCGCCGGTTCCGATCTGGGCGCCGACAATACCATGGCCGCCGAAGAACCTTACATCCACTCCAAAGAAATGCATGCTTCCGCCCTTGCCTTTTGCGCAGCCGGTGGCTTTGCCGTACAGCTCAGCCATGCAGGCATCGGCGCTGACGCCTTTGGACAGGGCCAAGCCGTGATCGCGGTAACCGGTAATGAAGGGATCTTCGGGGCGGGTGGCCGTCATACAGCCTGCCGCAATGGCTTCCTGCCCTACGTAGGCATGAAAGAATCCGCGGATCTTGCCTTCCATTTTATATTTTTCTTCCGCTGTTAATTCAAACTGGCGGATCAGTTGCATGAGTTCGTACCAGTACAGATAGGTATCTTTGGAAAACTTGGTCGTCGCCACGATGTATTTTATTTTGAGTTCGCCCGTCCGGGAATGGAATAAGCGGGGGCAAAGATAAGGGGGAAATAGGAATTTTCAGCGGAAGAACAAATGTTTATAAGGGAGAACAGGAAAGCCCGGTTTAGCCAATTATTTGATTGGCCATTTCATTTTGGCGATGATTTTATTGGCGATTTCCAATTGTTCGGGGAACAAATTTTTACCGGGAGCTTTATCCTTTTTAAAACCCGGTTTAGAAGCGCCTTCTATTTTTTTCTTTGTTTCCATATACCAAATTTAAACATTTTTTTTCCTTTTAACCAAAAAAGCCTGATAATTTTTTCCTTTTTCGAATTCTTCAGGATAAAAATTACCTCCATTCAGGATCAGCCCATATATCCGGTCATCAATTTTCCCATTGGGCAAAATATCTCCAAATGAAAGATTATAGATATCGGCATTATCAGTCTCCCTGAACTGAACCACTTTTTGTATGCGTCCTTTCGGGCCTTCGCTTACGAAAACAAATTCGAGGGCATCTTCTGATATGAGGAATAAATATCTATTCATATTCATCAACCAAGTAATAAATTTTTTTGGTTGATCTTATCCGTGAAAACACCCTTTTTTCTAATATTGATCACCCAATCATTTACGATGATTAAAATCATTTCCGGCGGACAAACCGGAGTAGACCTCGCGGCATTGGACGCCGCATTGGCGTTGAATATCCCTTGCGGCGGGTTTTGTCCGAAAGGAAGGAAAAGCGAGGACGGTGTCATTCCCGAAAAATATCCGCTCACCGAAACGGCAACCGACCAATATCCCGAACGTACGGCATTGAATGTTAAAAGCAGCGACGGCACGTTGCTGATCATCGACAAAGAAGCCGATAGAGGAACATCGCTCACCATTACATTATGCAGGGAAAATCGCAAGCCTTATCTGATCATTGATCTTGCTGAAAACAACGATCCGCAGATGGTGTTGAAGTGGATCGAAGAAAACAGGATCGCTGTGCTCAATATTGCAGGCAGCCGGGAAAGCTTTTCGCCATCGATCGGGCGGCGGGCCTATGCATTTTTGATTACTGTTTTTTCAGGATCTTATCCGGCTGATCGTTGAAAGCAAATCCTCCACCCGCTCTTTAATCTGTTCTTCATTGGCTGCCGATACGATCTGTTTGCTGAACAATGCCGACCCTATTCCCACACAATCCGCTCCTGCTTCAAACCAGTCGCGCAGATTGGATTCAGAAACCGTAACGCCACCGGTGGGCATCACCTTGATCCATGGGCATGGCGCTTTGATAGCCCTTAGAAAAGCAGGCCCGCCCAGCGTTTCGGCAGGAAATATTTTCACCAGCCCGGCGCCGAGCTCATGAGCATGCACGATCTCCGTGAGCGTGGCTGCACCAGGGCACCAGAAAATATTTTTATCAACGCAATATTCACCCACCTGCTCATCGATGATCGGAGCCACAATAAACGACGCGCCCATCGCAATATATTTTTCTGCTTCCGGTTTCCTGATGATGGTTCCCACGCCAACTACCAGCCCCGGCAATTCTTTTTCCGCATATTGCACGATGCGTTCAAACACTTTTTCAGCATTATCATAACGGCAGGCGAATTCAATGATGCGCGCACCGGCCTGGTAAGATGCCCTGAGCAGCATAATGCAGGTATCCGGATCGGCATGGCTCATCAGCGGCAATGCACCCTGTTTACGAATAAGCGCTTCAATCTTCTGTTTGTCTCTTTCCATATTTATCGTATGATCCGGCCTGAAGAACCGGTATAAATAAATTGCTCTGCTTCTGCCCTGTTGATAATTGCCCAGTCGCCCGCAATGCTATGCTTGAGCGCGCCGCAGGCCGTTGCAAAATCGATGATCTGCTGGGGCTCGAAATGATTGATCAGGCCAAACAGCATTCCTCCGGTAAATGCATCGCCGCTGCCGATCTGGTCGGTGATCGCTGCCAGTTCATGGCCTGCAGAGAAATAATAGGAATCGCCATACATCAGCGCGCCTGCATAAGTATACTGGTTGCCTCGCGATTTTCTGAAGCTCATGACCAGCACTTTCAGTGCAGGAAGCTTTTCACGAAGCGCCCGGCTGCATTGTTTGAACCGGTCTTCAAAAGAGGCATTCTTATCCGTTTCGATGCCGAAATATACGGCGGCGGAATCGAGATCGGCCACGGCAATC
>CAYYZJ010000186.1:0-2037 GCA_964475615.1 uncultured Flavitalea sp.
AAAAAAATCATTGATGCCATAGGCATCTTTATTTCCTTCCCACAGCACATTATACTGTTCTTTGGTAAGATCCATGACAGGCTTGTGCACCGGGAAATCGAATTTTTTGGCGGCCTTAACGAACTGATCCTTCCAGGCCCCGAGCTTTTCGCCCTTCCAGGGAGCTACTGCTCCTTCGTATACACTTAACCGTTTGTCGGGGATCACGAGGTCGGGGTCGATGCCCAATACCTGGCTGAAGCCTTCGCAGGTGGGGCAGGCGCCGAAAGGATTATTGAAAGAAAAGAGATTGGGCACCGGCTCCTCGAAGCGTATCCCGTCCAGCTCGAATTTGTTGGAAAAATGCAGATAACGTTCGCCGTTCACTTCGAGCGTCAGCTCCCCTTCGCCCTCAAAAAAAGCGGTACTAACGGAATCGGCTATACGATGGCGGTCGTCTTCATCGAAGTCTTTGACCACCAGCCGGTCAATAAGAACATGAATATTGGATGTTGAGTGTTGAGTGTTGAGTGTTGAATGTTGCGTGTTAAATCTGTCTTTGAGTGATTTTTCATCCAGCTCCAGCAGCTCTTCTATCCGTAATACTTCTTTATTATAATATAATCTCGAAAATCCCTTTTGGAGGAGGATATTCAGCTCTTCCGGTATCTTGCGGTTGCGGTGCTGTTTGAAAGGAACCAGTATGATCGCTTTATCGCCCGGGTTCAGCGCGCTGATGGCATTGATCACATCCTGCACATCATCTTTTTTCACTTCCCGCCCCGAAACCGGCGAAAACGTTTTGCCTGCTCTGGCATAGAGCAGACGAAGGTAATCGTAGATCTCCGTCATGCTGCCTACCGTAGAGCGGGGCGTTCGGGTAATCACTTTCTGTTCGATGGCAATGGCCGGGCATAGTCCTTTAATATAATCGACGTCGGGCTTGTTCATCCTGGCCATGAACTGGCGGGCATAAGCGCTGAGGCTTTCCGCATAGCGGCGCTGGCCTTCGGCAAAAAGGGTATCGATGGTCAGGGACGATTTGCCTGATCCCGAAACGCCGGTCACCACTACGAGCTTGTTCCGGGGTATCTCCACATCGATATTCTTCAGGTTATGCACTCTTGCCCCCTTGATGATGATGGGGTTATGGAGAGAACCGGCGGTTATCTTATTATAATTATTATTATGCTGTTTTGCTTTGCTGACTACACCCATGATAAGGAGGCAAATGTATCGGAATTGATCGAATTAAGTGATTTCCAATTTCGGGAACCAAAAAAAGACATTTAAAAACAAAATAAATTCCCAAAATGTTGTTTTTTCCAAAAATTGTATATCTTTAATTTCTGATTGTACGCTTATTGATTGATAACCTAAATTATATTGCCTATTAACTGATCACTTCTACACAGAAAAACCGAACCATCTTTAAAAATCCAAAATATATCCTATCACCTTTAAAAACCGTAGAAGTTTATGAAAGCGCTACGTACAAAGACCGACCATGAATTAATCCATCAGTTTCGCGACGGCGATCTTTATGCACTTGAGGCATTAATCATTCGCCACAAAGACAAGCTTTACACTTCAATCCTGTTCCTCGTAAAAGACAAATACCTTGCCGAGGACATTTTTCAGGACGTTCTCATTAAGATCATTGACACCATTCGCGGGGGCCGTTATACGGAAGAAGGAAAATTCCTTCCCTGGGCCATGCGCATTGCACACAACCTGTGTGTAGACCATTTCCGTAAGGTAAAGCGCACACCTGCCATCAAAACCAGCGATGACCGCGACATTTTTGAAGTCATTAATTTTACTGAAGAAGGTGCCGACACCAAGATCATGAAACGCCAGAGCCACGACCGCGTTCGTCAGATGCTCGACCTGCTGCCTGAAGACCAGCGGGAAGTGATCATTCTTCGTCATTATGCCGACCTGAGCTTTAAGGAAATCGCCTGCCTCACCAACTGCAGCATCAATACTGCTTTGGGGCGCATGCGTTACGGGCTCATCAACCTGCGCAAGATGATGACAGAAAAAAACATCGCATTA
>CAYYZJ010000187.1:0-3556 GCA_964475615.1 uncultured Flavitalea sp.
AATAACAAATGTAGATATCGGGCAACCCGTCTCCATTTACATCAGCCATAGTGGCTCCTGTTTTCCATCCGCTTTCGCGGCCCTCGAGACCGGCTTCTTTGGTAATATCCCTGAACTGCATTCCGCCAAGGTTGAGGTAAAGCTTGTTGGGCTTCATGTTGGCGGTAAAAAAAATATCCAATAGTCCGTCGTTATTGATATCGCCCACGGCAACGCCTCCTCCGTTATAAAAATATTCGTAGGCCAGCACGTTCAGATTCTCCGTTTCATCGATATCGTTGCTGAACCTGATATTGGTTTGTTTGGGGGACAATAATTGAAAAAGAGGCTGTGCCTTTCCGTTACTGTATGATGACGACAATAGCAGTATGGTCAGTGAGCAAATGCCGGCAGCTCTCATCTGCAGTTAGTTTGCTACAATATACGAAAAAGATTATGCAATAAGCTGCACTATCCGAGCTGATCTTTGATAGTGAGCAAAGACACGAGGTTCTCGACCATATCCCTCAATCCTTCGATGGTGGAAGGCTTGGTAAGATATTTATCGGCGCCATGCTGGAGGCAGAATTCAATGTCTTCCTTTGCCGAAGAAGTGGTAAGGATCACTACCGGAATGGTTTTAAACCGGGATGCCTTGATCTGCTTCAGCAATTCTTTTCCACCTATCTTGGGAAGATTAAGATCAAGAACGATGAGATCGTGGAAAAAATTACACATTTCAAGATAGGTCATCACCTGGCTGCCATCTTTAAAAATATCCATTTCCGCCAGTATATGGTTATTCTGGAGGGCTTCTTTAAGTAATTCAATATCATCCTGATCATCTTCTACCAGCAATATTCTGAATGGCTGCATAAATGGTAAGTAATATTGGAGCGATGGTTTGGTTTTTGTAAATATAGGGAAATTCTAATTCGCTCGATGCAATATGATCACTGAAACCCAATTGAAAAAAACAGTTACCGGACAGTATATTGTCGGTATCGGCGCTTCGGCAGGAGGCATGGAAGCCATTCATGATTTTTTCAATAACACTCCCGTCGATTCAGGACTTTCTTTTGTCGTTATCCAGCATCTTTCGCCCGACTATAAAAGCCTGATGGCCGAACTGCTTTCCAAGCATACTTCCATGGAAGTATTCGAAGCGCAGCATGGAATGGAAGTAAAGCCAAATTGCATTTATGTGATCCCGAGCAAAAAAATGATGACCATAGAGCATGGCAGGCTTTGGCTGAATGAAAAGACAAAACAGGCCGTGCCGAATAATGCCATCGATATCTTTTTTGAATCGCTTGCTTCCGACAAAGGCAATCATGCCGTAGGCATTATCTTATCCGGCACCGGGAGCGATGGCGCCAAAGGCATTGAAGCCATAAAAAAACAGGGAGGCATAGTAGCTGTGCAGGATCCGGCCACTGCTGCTTTCGACGGCATGCCCAACAGCGCGGTGGCCACCGGATGTGCCGACCTGATCATGCCTGTTGAAATGATCGCAGAGGAGCTGATCGAATTCATCAGGGAAATGCCTTTGCTGAGGTCTTTCAGCTCGCTCAGCGAGCGTGAAGATGCATTGCTGAACGATATTCTGGAGCTGTTGAATAAAACGGTAAGTCATGATTTCAGCGTATATAAAAAACCTACGCTGTACAGGCGATTGGCCAGGCGCATGTCGGAAAAGGGATTGAAAAGTCTGGAAGAGTACAAGAAGTACGTTGAACAAAATGAAGAAGAGCTGAAATTGCTCGGCAAGGATTTTCTGATTACGGTAACCAAATTTTTCCGCGATAAGGAAGCATTTGAAGTGATCAGGAACCAGGTGATCCCCGTCATTTTTGCCAACAAGCCCGAAAACGAACCGGTAAAGATCTGGGTAGCTGCCTGCAGCAGCGGCGAGGAGGTTTATTCACTGGCCATCCTGTTCAGGGAATATCAGGAAAAGACCGGAAAGACCAATGTGCCTTTGAAGATATTTGCCACCGATATAGACCAGGTTGCGCTGGAAGCCGCATCCAGAGGGCTTTACAGCAGCTCCATCAGGAATGATGTGCCGGAAGAATACCTGGATAAATATTTCAGTGGAGAAGGAAATGTATACCGGGTTTCCCCTGAACTGCGGAAACTGATCGTATTCGCCAATCATGATGTGCTGAAGGATCCTCCGTTCAGCCATATCGATTTCATCAGTTGCCGCAACATGCTCATCTATATCAGCCCGCAATCGCAGAAGCGCGTGCTGCAGAAATTCCATTTTGCGCTGAACCTCGATTCCTTCCTCATGCTGGGACCCAGCGAAAACATCGGTATACTGAAAGACGCCACCACGGAAATAAACCGGAAATGGAAGATATATAAATGCATGGCCAAGAGCAGCGTCATCGAGCGCGACAGCTTCATGGCGCCGCTGGAAATAAGGGCTTTTGCCGGCTTGTCGCAGGGAATTTCCTCAAGGAATGCCCTGGGGCACGTTTCGGATATATTCAGGGATACCCTGCTGGATGAAAAACTGATAGCCGGCATTTTTATCGACAGGGAATTCAACATCAAGCAGGCGATCGGATCATTCAAAAACTTCCTGCAACTGCCCGACAGGAATTTCAATTTCAACCTGCTCAAGATGGTTCATCCCGATCTTTCCGTTGCGCTGGGCGTTTCCATCCGCAAGGCCATCAACCAGAATCAGAAAGTGGTCATGAAACGGGTGATCCTGCATGAACCCGGATCGCACCGGCTGGTGAACATCATCGTAAAACCCTATTTCCAGCAAAAAGAATATTATCAGCCCTTTCTTTTCGTTATTATCGAGGAAGAAGAAAAAGAGATCAAATCGCCTGAACTGCTGATCGATCATCACAGCCTTTCTACCGATGAGCATATCCAGGCACTGGAAAAAGAGTTGAAGGAAACGCGGGAGAACCTGCAGTCCATCATCGAGGAGATGGAAACCATCAATGAAGAGCTGCAGTCGAGCAATGAAGAAATGATCTCCACTAATGAGGAATTGCAGAGCACCAATGAAGAGCTGCAGTCGCTGAACGAAGAGCTGCATACGGTAAGCGTGGAGCACCAGGCCAAGATCAAAGAGCTGATGGAGCTGAATGATGATCTCAACAATTATTTCCGGAATTCCGAGATCGGGCAGATACTGATCGACAGGAACCTGATCATACGCAAGTTCAGTCCCTCGGTTACGCCCATGATCAACCTGATCGAAAAAGATATCGGCCGCTCCATCATGGATATCACCACCAATATCCGCAACATCAATTTCATAGCCGAGCTCATCAAGGTGGTCAGAAACGGCAAACAGATTGAAAAGGAGGTTACGCTCGACGATGGCCGCTTCTATTACATGCGCATCAGTCCTTACATTCGGGTTGACGGGAGCACCGATGGGGCGGTGATCAATTTCATGGACATTACGGAATCGAAAAGGCTGACGAGCATTATTGAAAGCGTGTTCAACAGCTCTGCCAGCGGTATAGCGGCCCTGAGGCCCCTGTTCGATTATAACAATGAGATCGTTGATTTCGAATACCTCGCCGCCAATAAAACAGCA
>CAYYZJ010000188.1:0-5573 GCA_964475615.1 uncultured Flavitalea sp.
AAATATAAAAGCATTATGTATTCGGGCTGGTATACCGGACTTCCTGAACTGGATCGCTTTCATATCACTCACCGCACTGCCGGTAAGGATACGCCGATGATACATCCTACTACAGAAATAAATATCGCTCACGAAGTGGTCTGCATAGACGGTGTTTTTATGGCCTGCCGGAAAAGTATATGGGAAAAGCTGGGGTTTAACAACGGGTTACTGAAAAAGTTTCATTTTTACGATATTGATTTCTCTATCCGGGCATCCGGCATTTGTAAAGTGCTTGTTTCACTTAACATCGATATTCTGCATATAACGGCTGGCGGGGATTATAGCGACCGGTGGATTGATGAATCCATCAATTTTCATAGTCATTATAAGAAAATGCTTCCTGTTTCCATTGTTGCAGTAGAAACAAAAAGGACGGATTTGATTATTGCCAGGCAATATCTTGATTTCTTGAAAACATGCCCTGTTTCGATTGCGGGAAAATACAAATGGATCGCAAAACAAAAATTATATAAGTACCCTTCATTATGGTATTCGATTTTGAAATTCATTGTTTACAAACCGCTTCGACTGCATATATTCCATAATCTTTTCAAATCAAAAACCAATCCGACTTATTAGATTCACCTTCGATAATCATGGCTAAACAATTGTTCATATCTATTTGTATTCCCGCTTATAAGCATGTCGATTTTCTCAGGCGGTTACTGGATTCTATAATTGGTCAAACTTTTACCGACTTCGAAGTAATTGTTACTGATGACAGCCCCGATAAAGAAGTCAAAAATTTATGTTTGGAATATATGCATCGACTGCCACTGGTTTACTACCGGAATGAAAAACCGCTGGGAACACCTGAAAACTGGAACGAAGCCATCCGGAAAGCAAAGGGCAACTGGATCAAACTTATGCATGATGACGATTGGTTTGCCGAGAAAGACAGTCTTGCAAAATTTGCGGAGGCCGTTCGAAATTATCCTCATTCAACCTTTTTCTTTTCTGCTTATAGAAACACATATCTTGAAACTAACCAGATAAAAGACATTTTCATTCCATTCTTTCGCTATCAGGCATTGCGACAAGATCCCGCTTCTCTGATTTCAAGCAATGTGATAGGGCCACCTAGCTGTGTACTGTTTTCAGCAGACCAGGCTATTATATTCGACAACCAGCTAAAATGGCTGGTAGATATTGATTTCTATATCAGATATCTTTCCCGAACGAAAGCTGTCTATATCAACGAAGTATTGGTATGCGTAGGGATCAGTGGCTCCCAGGTAACAAAAGAAACATTCAGAAACCCACAAATTGAAATTCCGGAAAACCTGCTTGTGCTAAAGAAAACAGGGAATGGACAGTTAAAGCACATATTGGTCTTTGATGCCTGGTGGCGATTGCTGAGAAACCTCAGGATCAGGGATAGCCAACAGATTAAATCGTACAGTCAGGCAGATCCGATTCCTTCCAGGATATTGGCTGTAATACGATTTCAACGAAAGATCCCTTTTGCTGTTCTTGGCGTCGGTATATTCTCAAAATGCCTGATGATACTATGTTATTTCTCTACTTATTTCAGCAAGGATACAGAGTAGGCAGTCACAATCTATCATTCAACAATATCTCCCTGTACCTCCTGCAAAAAACCGCTCTGCTGAATTTCTCTTTTGCATCCTTCCGGTTATTTTCACTGAACCTGATCCTTAAATCCGGCCTGTTGATAAGCAACCTCAATAGCTCAACTCCCTGCTCTACAATTTTATTTTCCTCAATCTCGGTAATAAGCAGCCCGTTTTCCATGTGCCGGATATAATCCGGAATGCCATTGACGGCAGTAGACACAACGGTTTTGCCATAAGCCATCATCATCATCACCACGATCGGCAGTCCTTCAAAAGCAGAAGTAAGGATCAATACATCCGATTGGTGGTAAATAGATTTCATCAACTCGGGATCGGATACATTGCCATAAAATTGGCAATAAGGGAAATTACGGATATTAATCACCCTTTCCACATCGCCGACAAATGAAAAATGAATATTATCGCCGGCAGCATGCATTTTTTCTGCAATGGCAGCAATCAGATGCACCCTTTTCTGCGGCGCACCACGGCCTATAAAAACCACTTCCATGCGTGGATTGTTTACTTCATGGTATTCCGGAATGTCGATAGCGTTATCAATAAATTCAAGCCTTTTGTACAGGGATGCATCTATATTATTCTCCCTGTATTGTTTTTCAACATCCTCTTTCAGCTTCATTGTGCTGAATATCCGCTTGTCGATCCTGTCTATAAAACCTATGGTATAATGCAGCCAGGTAGGGAGATGGCATAGCTCTATGCAGGGAATATTTTTTCTGATATGCGGAATGACTTTATAAAAGAATAAGCTCTCTCCGCCGAATACAACCGGATTTTCAGTCTGGTTGATCCACGATGCCAAAACGCCTCTGAAAAAAAAATTGACAAAATGAATAGGCTTTTTATCGATATACGAATAAAGGTCGATAATCCGCACGCCTATTCCATAAAACTTTTCCTTGAACTGGTTATTCAATGGTTTTTTGGAAAAGATGATCAGCGGATTAGCATCTTTCGTGCATTGTGTTATGTCGATATTTACCTGTGGCGATCCGCCGATATCGGCATTTGGGAAAAATAAGAACAGTCGATGCTTTGTTTTCAGCGGAAACAATCGACCATATATTTTTCCCAACAGTACAAAGGGGAACATTCCGATCTGTTCTATCTTCAATTTTAATATGGCCTGCCGGTAAGTCATGATGCCGCAAAATATTTTTTCAATATCCGTTCCAGATAATGCTCATCGAAACGGATGTTCAACCGGTTGAAAATCTTTTCCGCGTTTCGTGTATCGATATGCGGATTATCACCCTTTTCAACCAGTCCGTAATTCCCTTTAAGTCCAAGTGTATCTTCAATGGTCTGCACGATCGTTGTCACGGGATAATTGGAAGGATTGGCAATATTGGTGATCTCATTGTTGAAGAGCTGCTTCCGGATAATATAATCGCAGACAGCCACCGCATCATCCAGGTCGATGATATTTCTGGCTGCATTCTTCCAGAGATAAAAGAAACGACCCTCTGTGATATGCTGAACAAAGAAATTTAAAACAGTATGCGGGTTACTGGTTCTGCCTGCGAGATTGGAGATGCGGAAAATATGATAATGATCATGCCCTTCCCTTACTATCGCTTCCATAGCCAGTTTATGCTTTGCATAGAGAGTATTTTGCATGGAGGGGTCATAGACGCTGCAGGTGCCGAAATAAATAAAAATTTTTTCGCGATGTTCATGCAACGCTTTTATCAATAGTTCTTTTTCTCTTTTAAAAACTGCAGATTCGGTATTTCCGGAATTGGATACTCCCGATGCAAATACCAGATGCTTTTCATCATTCTTGTATGCTTTGAAACCGTTTGCCACCAGGCCATTTCCCAAAACCATCCCGATTTTTTAATTGGCAAATGTAATAACTTGAATCTTATATGCCATAAACATTACTTTTGAAGCCCGAATAGCTTGTATATGAACACCTCCTTCAATTACGGAACAGATAACCTGACTATTGAAAAAGCCATCAGTATTGCCAACGCTTCAATAACCGGAACACTTTTAAGCGATGCCATAGAAAAGATCAGATCCGGCCAGCGCCATGTTGAACGTATCGTTGAACAGCGCCATACCGTTTACGGTGTGAACACCGGTTTCGGCATCCTGGCCAATACCCGTATCTCCGAAGAAGACACGCAGATCCTGCAACACAAAATCCTGCAAAGCCATAGCGTGGGAGTAGGCGATCCATTGCCATTGGATATAACCAAGATCATGCTCATCACCAAACTGCATGCACTGGCGCAAGGATATTCGGGAGTGAGACTGGAAACTTTGCAACGTATCAATTGGCATATAGAAAATGACGTAATTCCGGTGGTACCGGAAAAAGGATCAGTAGGCGCTTCGGGAGACCTGGCCCCCCTGGCACATCTTTTTCTGCCATTGATCGGCTTGGGCGAAGTAATGTATGAAGGGAAAAAACACCAGACCCTGGAACTCTTGAAAAAATTCGGACTATCTCCGCTCCAATTGGCCCCGAAAGAAGGGCTTGCCCTGATCAATGGCACCCAGTTCATCCTGGCTTACGCGGTAAAAGCCGTTCAGCGCATGCATTATTGCCTGGAAGCTGCAGATATCATTGGCGCCATGTGCCTCGAAGCGCTTACCGGAACCAAAGCTCCTTTCGATGAGCGGCTGCATGCCTTGAGGCCGTTTGCCGGCAACCGGCTGGTAGCGCAGCGGTTGCGTTTGCTGCTGAACAATTCCGCCATCATGCAAAGCCATGTGGATTGCGGCCGCGTGCAGGATCCGTATTCATTGCGATGCATGCCGCAGGTGCACGGGGCCAGCCGCAATGCCTGGCTGCATCTGAAAGAGCTTACCCGGATCGAGCTCAATTCGGTCACTGACAATCCGGTCATCCTTGGAGAGAACGACAGCATCAGCGGAGGGAATTTCCATGGACAGCCTTTGGCGCTTCCGCTGGATTATGCCTGCTTTGCCGCTGCCGAGATCGGCAATATCGCCGACCGCCGCTGCTATCTTTTGCTCGAAGGCAAATGGGGATTGCCGATCCTGCTGATGAAGCAGGTCGGATTGAACAGTGGCTTCATGATCCCGCAATACACCACGGCAGCGCTGGTAACAGAAAATAAAACACTCTGCTTCCCGGCCAGCGCCGACAGCATTCCTACATCACTCGGACAGGAAGATCATGTGAGCATGGGCAGCATCAGCGGAAGAAAATTGTATAAGGTGCTCGACAATCTGGAATATATCCTGGCCATCGAGCTCATGAGTGCCTGTCAGGCCATCGAATTTAGACGGCCGCTGAAAAGCAGCGAAATACTCGAGTTTGCGCATGGATATGTCCGTGAGTTCGTGAGCTTTGCCCAGGAAGACCGGATTTTTGCAGAAGACATCAATAAAATAAAAAACATCATTGCCGATTTTTCTTTTGTAGAACAGGTAAACGCATTTTCAAAATCAATAGGGATTAATCTGAACAGCGGTTTTGAAGAAACGTTCGGATTATGATAAAAACGTTTTCGGTAAATTTGACGAAAGCATTTCAATATGAGCTCTGCTGCTTTCACTCGCTACGATCGCGACAAATATAAGACGCCTACAGGCTCCCGGCTTCATTGCAAAGGCTGGATACAGGAAGCGGCGCTGAGGATGCTGCTCAATAACCTGGATCCCCAGGTAGCGGAGCGTCCCGACGAACTGATCGTTTACGGAGGCCGCGGCAAGGCTGCCAGGAATTTTCAGGCGCTGGATGATATTATCGCTGCTTTGAAAATTCTGGAGAACGATGAAACGCTGCTGATCCAGAGCGGCAAGCCGGTAGGCATATTGCGTACGCATCGCGATGCGCCGCGGGTGTTGATCTCCAATTCGCAGCTTGTTCCCAAATGGGCCGACTGGAAGCATTTCGATGAGCTGGAGAAAAAAGGACTGATGATGTATGGCCAGATGACAGCCGGCAGTTGG
>CAYYZJ010000189.1:0-3865 GCA_964475615.1 uncultured Flavitalea sp.
AAGGGAGAATGAGAAGCTGTTGCTGCAGGCTGAAATAGCGCAGCAGAAATTCCATAACCGGATCATGCTTGTTGCCGTATCCTGCCTGTTGCTCACGGCCACAGTGGTTGCCATTGCTTTTATCATCAAGCGCAACGTGAACCGGAAACTGCAATATACCAACGAGCTCGTGACCAGGCAGAATGAAAAGCTGGCTGAACTGAATTATGAAAAAAATTCGCTCATCAGCATCGTTTCACATGATCTCAGTACGCCTTTTGCCAGCATAGGCATGTGGACGCAGTTGCTGGAAGACGGCCCCGCGGATGAAGAACAGCAAAAGGCCATCGAGAAGATCCGCCAATCCACCAGCGACGGACTGAACCTGATCCGCAATATCCTGGACGTGGAAAAAGCCGAGACCAACCAGCACAAGCTCAGCCTCGAAAATATTAACCTGAACGATTTCGCTGCCGGCGTCATCAGCGATTTCAAACCTGCAGCAGCAAAGAAAAACATAGAGCTGATCCTGGAAACACCCCAGGAGCCGCTATACCTCATGAGCGACCGGCAACTGTTGTGCCGCATCAGCGGAAACCTGCTTTCTAACGCCATCAAATATACGCCCGCCGGAAAAAAAGTATGGATGAAGATTTATGAAGAGAAGGATGCTGTTTATATCAAAATGCAGGATGAAGGCGTGGGCATCGAAAAAGAAGATCTGCCTTTTCTGTTTACCAAATACAGCAAGCTGTCTTCACGCCCCACCCTGGGCGAGGCTTCCACCGGCCTGGGCCTCTCCATCGTAAAACGCATCGTGGAAGAGCTGAACGGAAAAATATTCTGCGAAAGCGAGAAAGATAAGGGTTCGATATTCACAGTAGTGTTCAGGAAATAGGTAAAAAATCTATATTTGCATCATTGTAGCAAATATATTTTGTACAGGAAACCCGTCATAAAAAATGTTCTGGGCGGCTTTATGCTCATGCTTTTTGCATTCAGCATTACGCCTAAAAAAGTATTTCATGATCTGCTTGCCCATCACAAAGACCGCGCTTTCCTCATCAATGATTCCAATGCCCAGCAACTGAACTGGGGTGGTTTTCATTGCCATTGCGATAATCTTGTCGTTGAATCTCCGTTCATCAATAGTTACACGCCGCCCGAACCGGCAGTCCGCGCCTTTCATGCTTTCCGGTATGCATCGCCGGTCGTTGTTGCTGCCGCCACACAACGGTTTTATTTTGCGCTCCGCGGCCCTCCGCAGTTTGCCGCCTGACGACCTTTCTCCCCCGGATTTCCTGATTGCCTCATTAAGCAGTTGAACAGACTATTTACAGATTCAAACCAGTTATCATGAATTCATTCGTACGGATATTGTCGTTGATCTTTTTTTCTTTCCTGATCAATGCATTGGCTGTTGCCCAAAGATCTCCTTCGGCAGGCGGCTCCTTATCGGGCAAGATCGTTGAAAAAGGAAAGGGAGATGCATTGCCTGGCGCCACTGTTTACATTCCCGATCTCAAGCTCGGCACTGTGGCGGATGCTGCGGGACATTATAGTTTTAATTCATTGCCATCGGGCGCCTATTTGCTGGAAGTGCATTCGGTAGGTTTTAAAACGCTTACCAGGAATATCACCATCAATGGCGCCACCACTGCCGATTTTGAATTGTCGGATGAATATGTTGAAGAAAGCCCTGTGGTCATTACCGGACTGTCGAAAGCCACACAGATCAAAAAAAGCCCGGTTCCTATTGTGGCCATCAGCCATGATTATATCAATACCAACCTGAGCACCAATATCATCGACGCTATTGCCAAAGTTCCGGGAGTAAATGCATTGACCACCGGCCCCAATGTATCCAAGCCTTTTATCAGGGGGTTGGGTTATAACCGCATTCTTACCCTATACGACGGCGTTAGGCAGGAGGGCCAGCAATGGGGCGATGAGCACGGCATTGAAGTGGATCAGTATGGAGTGGACAGGATTGAAGTGATCAAGGGCCCGGCCAGCCTCACTTATGGCTCCGACGCTCTGGCCGGAGTAGTGAACCTGATCCCCACGCAGCCTGCTCCCGAGGGAAAGATGACCGGAGATATCCTCGCCGAATATCAGACCAATAACGGATTGTTCGGCGGATCGGCCATGCTCGGCGCTTCAAAAAAAGGGTTTGAATGGATGGGCAGGGTATCGCATAAGCAGGCCACCAATTACCGCAACAAGATCGACGGCCGGGTATACAATACTGCATTCAGCGAAACGGATGCAAACCTTGCACTGGGCCTGCATCGCAACTGGGGCTATTCTCATCTCAGCCTTTCGCTTTTCGACGACCTGCAGGAGATTCCCGATGGCAGCAGGGATTCGGCCAGCAGGAAATTCACGAAGCAGATCACCGAGATCGATACGTTCAGACCGATCGCCACGCCGGAGGAATTGCGATCGTATACCATCACCCCGTTGCATCAGCATGTGCAGCATTACCGGGTTTATTCAACCAATAATTTCAGCATTGGCGGCAACAGCCACCTGATCGTTAACCTGGGTTTTCAGCGGAGTGTGCGGCGTGAGTTCAGTCACCCCGAAGATCCTTACCGGGATGTGGCCGGATTATACCTGCAGCTCAACACCTATTCCTACGATCTGAAATATTATTTTCCCGAATTCAATGGCTGGAACCTGACCTTCGGCGTCAATGGCATGTATCAGGATAATAATGTGAACAAGGGAACGGAGTTCGTGATCCCATCCTATCATCAGTTCGATATAGGCCCTTTTGCCATGCTGAAAAAAACATTCGGCAAGCTCGATCTGGCAGGAGGGGTGCGGTTCGACAGCCGTTCTTTCAAGAACTTCGAGCTGTATACAAAGCCTGACGCGGTCAGCGGTTTCGACAGGCCTGTATACGGCGCCGATACCGTTGATGCGGATCATCCTTTTTATAATTACAAACACAATTTCAGCGGCGTATCCGGAAGCGTCGGGGCCACGTATAATTTCACCGAAAAATTTTCGGTCAAGGCCAATCTTTCGCGCGGCTACCGTGCGCCGAACATTTCTGAAATTTCGGCCAATGGCGTTCATCCCGGAACCAATATCTACCAGATCGGCAACGACCAGTTCAAATCGGAGTTCAGCCTGCAGGAAGACCTTGGATTTACTTTTTCTTCGCGCTATGCGGTGATCAATTTCAGCGTCTTCAACAATACGATATCGAATTATATTTTCAACCAGCGCCTGCTGAGCGTGGATGGCGGCGATTCCGTGCTGGTTCCCGGCAACCAGACCTACAAATTCCAGCAGGGCAAGGCGCAATTGTATGGCGGCGAGCTGAGCATCGATATTCATCCCATCAAGGCCCTGCATTTTGAAAACAGTTTGTCGGTGGTATACGGAAAGAACAAGGATATCGAGCCCAAGCTGAGGTCGGACAGCAACCGTTATGTTCCTTTTATTCCGCCGCTGCACGGCGTTTCGGAGCTGCGTTATGATTTTGAATCGAAGGAACATCATATCGTCAATGGCTTTGTGAAAGTGCAGTTGGCCTATTATGCAAAGCAGAACAGGGTTTATCTTACCGACAATACAGAAACGCCGACGCCGGGTTATGCCCTGTTCAATGCAGGAGTGGGCGCCGGCCTTGCCAATAAAAAAGGGAAGACGATATTCAATCTTTATGTTATGGGCAATAACCTCTTCGATGTCGCTTACCAGGATCACCTGAGCAGGCTGAAATATTTCGAGCCTTATCCCGATGATCCCAGGCCGCATCACGGCATATACAATATGGGCAGGAATATTCAGCTCAAGATCGATTTTCCGCTGGATTTTGAGTAATGTGCGAATGGCTGATGTGCGAATTCGCACATCAGCCATTCGCACA
>CAYYZJ010000190.1:0-3094 GCA_964475615.1 uncultured Flavitalea sp.
GACTGGAACAATCCGGTGGAAAAAGCAGCTCCTTACAAGAACCGCGATCCCCGCTTTTATGCTACTATCCTGTATGACGGCGCAGATTGGAAGCCGCGCGATAAGATCACGAGCAATCCCGATCCCGCCAACCAGATACAGAGCGGCCAATATCAGGTCGGCAGCGGCACCCTGGCCGGTCTCGATACACGCCAAAGCCCCGTAGAGAACTGGAATGCAAGCTGGACGGGATACTATATGAGAAAATTCATCGACCCGGATCCCAATGTAGTGGACAACAACACGCGCCAGTATATTCCCTGGCCTTTCATCCGCTACACCGAAGCCGTGCTGAACTATGCAGAAGCCTGCATTGAACTCGGGCAGGAAGATGAAGCCAGGACCTGGTTAAACAAGATCCGTCGCCGTTCAGGCATGCCCGATATCACCGATGCGGGAGATGCGTTGAAGCAGCGCTACCGCAATGAACGACGCATTGAGCTGGCCTATGAAGAGCACCGTTATCATGATGCCCGCAGATGGATGATCGCCCCGGAAACACTGGGCAGAAAAGTGATCGACGTGAATGTAGTGGGAACGCTCAAGCCCGGTCAAATGGCGCCTTCTCCTTACCGGCACGATGAGAGCATTTATACCTATACCTACACCACGTTTGAGGACAATGGCCTGGAAAACCGGCAATGGCTGGATAAAATGTATTTCAGGCCCATCTCCCGCGACGAAGTGAATAAAAATACCAAACTCATCCAAAATCCCGGCTACGACCAGTAGTAGAAAAACAATCACACGAAAAATCTATCTGCCTCAGCGGATGGATTTTTCTATTTTAGCATGAAATTTAAACTTTCCCATACCTTGCGCCATATCAGGATCGATCCGTTATTCCGGCTGCTTGTCTCCGCTCTCCTGCTGAACAGTTGCAGCAACCATACTCAGCCCGACAAGAACACAGCTACCGCCGATGCACATACGCTTTTCAAGCTGCTTCCGCCATCTCAAACACATATAGACTTCAGCAATACCCTCACCGAGGGACTGAACACCAATGTGCTGATCTATGAATATTTCTATAACGGCGGCGGCGTGGCCATCGGCGATCTCAATGGCGACGGCCTGCAGGATATTTATTTCTCCGGCAACATGACCGACAATAAGCTCTATCTCAACAAAGGCCACATGCAGTTCGAGGACATCACTGCTGCTGCCGGCGTTGCCGGAAGACCGGGCCCCTGGAAAACCGGCATAACCATGGCCGATGTAAATGGAGATGGCAAGCTCGATATCTATCTCTGCTATTCCGGCAAGCTGCGCGGCGAAAAAAGAGTTCACCAGTTATTCATCAACGACGGCAACGACAGCAACGGCATACCTCATTTCAGCGATCAGGCCGAACAATACGGACTAGCTGATTCTTCCTACAGCACCCAGGCCGTATTCTTCGACTACGACCACGATGGCGATCTCGATATGCTGCTGCTCAACCACAGCATCATTCGCCGCACCACGCTCGACGAACCAACCATCCAGTCATTGCTGAAAGAAAACGATCATCTCAGCGGACTAAAACTTTTCCGCAACGACAAAAACCATTTTCATGAGGTCACTGCATCGGCAGGCATCAAAAGCACGGTGCTTTCCCACGGTCTCGGTGCAGGCATAGCCGACCTCAATGACGACGGCTGGCCCGATATCTACATCTCCAACGATTATCTTGAACCGGATTTCCTCTACATCAACAACAGGAACGGCACATTCACCGACCAGCTTCAGTCGCGCCTGGGCCATACTTCTTTCTTTTCCATGGGTAATGATATCGACGATATCAATAACGACGGCAAGCCGGATATCTTTACGCTCGACATGCTGCCGGAAGACAACCGCCGGCAAAAGCTGCTCTTCGCTCCCGATAATTATGAAAAGATAGAGATCAATATTCGCTCGGGATTTTATTACCAGTACATGCGCAATATGCTTCACCTGAACAATGCCAATGGCACGTTCAGTGAAATAGGCCAGTTGTCGGGCATCTCCAATACCGACTGGAGCTGGGCGCCGCTATTTGCCGATTATGATAACGACGGATGGAAAGACCTCTATGTGACCAACGGCTATCTCCGCGATTACACGAACATGGATTTTTTAAAATACATGGGCGATGCCCTGCAGAACCGGAAAGTGATGCGCCAGGACCTGCTGAATATGGTTCAGCAAATGCCTTCTTCTTCTGTAAAGAATTATATGTTCCGTAATAACGGCGATCTTACTTTCAGCAATATGGCATTGCAATGGGGATTTGACAGCGCTTCCAACAGTAACGGTGCCGCCTATGCGGATCTGGACAATGACGGCGACCTCGATCTGGTCGTAAACAATATCAATCAACCGGCATTCATTTATGAAAATGAGGAGAACAGCCTGATCGGGAACCATTACCTGCAGGTCAGGCTCGATGGTGAGCCTGGAAATACACTGGGCATCGGCGCCAGGATAACGATCTATAGCAAGGGGCTGCAGCAATACCAGGAGCAAATGCCCACGAGGGGTTTTCAATCGAGCGTTTCTCCCATACTGCATTTCGGATTAGGCCATGAGGCAAGCGTCGATTCGCTTCGCATCGTATGGCCTAACGGTAAGGAACAACTGCTCGGCAGTATCAAGGCCGACCGGTTGCTCAGTCTGCACGAAAAAGACGCTTCTGTTCCTTATAAAGCGCCTAAGGCCGCTGCGCCTTTGTTCACGGAAATCAAATCGCCGATAGCCTATCATTCCGCATCCAATAAGATCAACGATTTTAAAAGGCAGCCTTTGCTGGTCAACCCGCTGTCTTTTTCGGGGCCCTGCCTGGCAAAAGGCGATGTGAACGGGGATCATCTGGAAGATGTATATGCAGGAGGCGGCAGCGGCCAGGCCGGAGCGTTGTTCCTGCAGCAAAAGAACGGACAGTTCATCCGCAAACCGGTTCCTGCATTTGAAGCAGACAAGCGATGCGAGGATGCCGATGCGCTTTTCTTTGATGCCAACGGAGATGGATTTACTGATCTCTATATCGCAAGCGGCGGATACCATGATTATCTTCCCACCGACAGCGCCCTGC
>CAYYZJ010000191.1:0-1606 GCA_964475615.1 uncultured Flavitalea sp.
CTATCGCCTCCAGCTTGTTCAGGCGCCTGAGGCTTCTGAAATTATAAAATACCCAATAAAAAAATACCAGCCCCGTGAGAAAGAGGAATAACCGTTTGCTGCGGGTATTGACAAAATAATATTGCGTGATCTTTTTTTCGCCCCGCAAAGCCCTCCTGAAACCGTCTCTCGTGAAGTTCCGGTTCGCAGGAGAAGGCTGTGCTTCCCACAAATATTTCCTTTCCTTGCTGAAAGTCCTGGGGCCGACTGTTTTCAGTTGCCCGGCCAGTTGATATTGCAGTTCCTGTATGGCAATGGTATTTGCAGAAGCCCTTGCTTTGAGGTCGTTGATAACAGTGGTATTCGATTTTACAAGGCTGTCGGCAATTTTCCATTTGCTTCGCAATTGCTGCAACTGCGGTTTGAATGAAACCCGCAGGGCGGAATCCCTAAAGATGAGGGGAATAATCGTATCCTTTCTTAAATTGAGTATTTCTTTTTTAAGATTGTCGAGTTTGCCGTCGTATTTGTCGAGGTCTGCATTATCTTCCTTTACATTCCTCGACAGTTCATCGAGCAGGCTGTAGAACATCTGCAGGTTGCGCAGGTTAAGCGTGCGGTCGCTCTGGGATAGCCTCTCCTTTATAATGGCGATGGCGGAATCATTCTCGTTCAGGTTTTCCGTTATATCATCGATATTGGAGAACGATGCGGTTACAACAGGCGCTTTGTTCAGCGTTTGAAACAGTTTCTGGATCGCTGCCAGGTAGTCGCTCCTGGTAAGCACATTTTCGTCGGTAAACAGGGTTGAATCAAAACTTCTCCGGGTTCTTCTTGCGGTATCCTGGGCCGTAACCGTATAAGCGCAGCAGATACAGATGAGGCACAGCCATAGATTTCTCATTATGCTTTAGTTTATAGCTTTTGTATAACGGCAAAGCGCGTTTCAAATTGTTTGCTGATGAAGCATCAGGCAGTATACTTTTTGAATATGGCAGTAGCAATATGTCCGCCGAATCCGAAGGTATTGCTCATGGCATAATGCACGGGCTTTTTTATTGCTGCTCCCAGTGTAAAATCGAATTTGCCGGCGAATGCAGGTTCTATATTTTGCGTGTTGAGGGTAGGCGGAATGATATCATCCTGTATTGCGCCGATGCAGGCGATGGCTTCCACTGCGCCGGCTGCTCCGAGCAGATGGCCGGTCATGGATTTCGAGGCGCTGATGCTCAGTCCCGGCCAGATGCCGAAAACGCGTTCAATGGCCTTGATCTCGCTGTTGTCGCCAAGCGGCGTTGACGTAGCGTGCACATTGATGTAATCGATATCGGCGGCTGTTATGCCCGCATCGTCCAGCGCAGCCAGCATGCCCAGATAGGCGCCTTCGCCTTCGGGATGGGTGCCGGTTAAATGATAGGCGTCTGCCGCCATTCCGCCGCCGGCCACTTCGGCCAGGATGGGTGCATTTCTTTTTATCGCATGATCCAGGTCTTCCAGTACGAGCGCTCCCGCTCCTTCGCCGATCACAAAACCATCGCGATCCACATCGAAAGGCCTCGAGGCGATGGAAGGATTTTCATTAAAGGTAGACAGTGCTTTCGATGCATTGAATCCGCCCACTGCGCTT
>CAYYZJ010000192.1:0-5125 GCA_964475615.1 uncultured Flavitalea sp.
AGTATAGGTGCCGGCATCGGTAACGGGATAATATTCTGCCGTCGATCCATCCTGCCAGGTGTAGGTATTGGCATTGGTCTTAACATGCAGCAGGTATTGTTCGCCGATGCAAAGGGAAGTATCCCTTCCTATATCTGCTGCCAGGCTGTCGTTGAAGGCAACATGTAAGCTATCTATGTACACACAATTGCCCACCGAAGCGGTGACCTTGTAAAGGCCCGGCTGATACACATAGTAGGTAGACTGGCCGGTTTGATTCTGATCATCCCTTTGCGGAGGATTGGATACCCAGTCATAAGTCCCTGTTCCGAAATCGGCATCGAGGATCAGGGTGCTGCCTTTGCAGATGGCTGTATCATGAAAATTGAGATTCTTGTCGCCGCGATACGTGATGATCACTGAATCCACAACTTCACACTGGCCATTCACCGTTACAAATGCCCAGTAAGTGCCCTGCGCGGTTACTTGCAGGCTGCTTCCTTTCGAGTGATCGCTCCAGTTATATGCCGTTGCTCCTTCAACCGATGCATTCAATGGATAAACCTGCTTGGGGCATAGCAAGGTATCCGGCCCCAATGAAAAAGCAGGCGCTGCCAATGAAGCAAAACTGATGTTGGCAGTATCGGAAAACGTGCCGCAGCCGGGAACATCGACAATGGCAATATATTCGCCGCCCGGCGCTTCAACAGGCAATTGAGCTAACGTGTCATTGGGCAATACCGATCCGTTGAGCTTCCAGGTGTACACGGCATTCTGGCTGGCTGCATTCAGGGTAAGCGCTTCGCCTGCGCAAAGCACGTGGTCGGCACCTAGCTGGATATCCGGCTTCTTGCTGAAATATACTCCGATGCTGTCGGCAACCGCACAACCGTTGATCTTAACGGTATATACTCCTGTTTGCGTTACGCGCAATGAATCTGCAACGGTGAGGCTATCATCGTTCCATTCATACACAGCTCCGGGAATTTGCGGAGCTTTCAATAAGGTATCTGCATCCTGACATAAAAAAATATCGGGGCCGAAATGATAAGGCATGGGATCGACAACAGTAATGCTGTCACCAAGCCTGATCGAATCGCCATCATTGATCACCAGCAGACTGATATAATATTTTCCGGCAGCAGCATAAGCATGTGTGGGGAATTTTATTTTCGACGTATCATAAATGCCCGAAGCAGGATCGCCGAAAGTCCAGACCACTTTATCGGGAGAGGTGATGGTTTCAAATAAGGAGGCGCTGAAGCTTATTTTGTAATTGCTGCAGGTGGAATTATAGACGATGTTGTCCTTCTGGGCATAGGAAACATAGCCCAGCAATAACATAACGGTAATCAATAAGTGCTTTTGAAGACATTTCATGAGTTACTGTCTTACTTTTAACATGGTTCTCACCTGTTGAACCGATCCGTTCTGCAATCGTGCATAATAAATGCCGCCGGCAAGCGGCGATGCATTGAACGTCACCGTATATTCTCCTGCCGTATCGTATTGCTGATTGACAGGAACTGCTATCAATCGCCCCGCCGTGTCGAAGACCTGCACCAACGTATGTCCCCCGCTTGTTTTGAACGTGATGCTGGTAGATTCAATAAAGGGATTGGGATAATTGGTGATCAGCTTATCGCCCAGATTGTCGAGGTCTTCCGTTTTCAGTTCACAGGCTGTTGATTCGATAAAAGGCAGGTATTGATAATTTTTATAGAGCATGGTGCTGATATCGTTGGGATCGATACAGAACCAGTCGCGCAGGATGGATGAATACACGGAGCGGAAATCGTACTGCATCGGCAGGCTGTCCGATTCATCGAGCGTGGAAGGCAGATCAGGGGGATTGCCCAGCACGCCTCCTTTCACCTTATCTCCAAATACAAATACCGGCTGTGCGGCGCCATGATCCGTGCCCGCGCTGCCATTCGATTTAATGCGTCGCCCGAACTCGGAGAAGGTCATTCCGATCACCCGGTCGCTGACGCCCATTTTGTTCAGATCCTGGCAGAAGGCGCTGATGGCTTCTGATACTTTCTGCAGCAGCATGCTGTGCGCGCCGATGGACGTATTGCCCGGCTGCACCTGCCCGCCATGTGTATCGAAGCCATACATGGTTACCATATACACCCTGGTCTTCAATCCTCCGCCGATCAGCCTGGCCACTGTTTTCAATTGCGCCGCCAGATCATTGTTGGATGGATAGCTGACCTGGCTGCTCACTTTTTTTGCTGCCGCTATGATCGAATCGGCATATTTATTCGTTTGCCTGGCGATGGCGCGCAGATAGGTAAGTTCATTTCCCATCGGCGTATCGGGAGCAGGATCGGCGCCTGCATCGGTAACACCATAAAAATCGATATCGGAAGGAACGGCCATGGCCGTGAAGCCTGCCGGCCCCATGAACACCGGCGACAATACCGAACCGATCTGTATGGCCAGCGGATCGGGCATTTCGGTATTGGGATAGCCAACGGGATAATTGCTGTACGTGCTTCCCAGGAACCTGCCCGTCCAGCCCGTTGACAAATACTGATCGGCATCAGCGCCCGTGAGCCAGATATCGGTAGACCTGAAATGCGATTGATTGGGAGTAGGATATCCCACGGAATACAACACGGCAAGCTTGTCTTCATTATACAATTGCTGCATTCCCTTCATAGCCGGATGCAATCCCGATTTATCGTAATTATCCAGCTTGAGGATCTTGTCGAAGGGAATGGCAATATTGGTACGCAGGTTATTGTAGTCGCTGTAATTGACAACCGGAATAACCGTATTCAATCCATCATTGCCGCCGGCCAGTTGCACCATCACGAGTACATGATCATTATCGGTAGCGCCGGCCAGCGCTTTGAAAAAGCCGGTGGCGCCGAAAGCCTTCACGGTAAATCCATTGATCAGCGAAGGAAAAACTGCAGTGGCCGGGATCATGGTTTTGATAAAATTTCTTCTTTTCATAGATGGCTGTTGAAGGTTAAGACAAATGGTATTCCGGCAGGTTCATGAGATATTTATACAAGGTCTGCAACCGAGTGAGCACAGTTTCCCTTGCGATCGTATCGGAAGGGTTATTGACATAGCTGTTCCAGGCATCCGTCCAGTAATAATCATTGGCCTGGCCGGAAAGCAGGATGGATGTTTTCAAAAAAGCTTTTGAATCGTCCGACAATGGAACCCGGTACAGAATATCCAGTGAATCGCTGACCAGCTTTGCAGGGTCTTGCGGAGCAGGCAGCTTTTTGGCAAAGGCCAGCGGATCGATGGCCAGCGTAACCATATCCATCATTTCGCCCGTGCTGATCATAAGATCGGTAAAGGCGTTTCTTTCAGTATAAGTGACCGAATTGATCCACAGCTCGTGATAAACCGGGGCTTCGTAATAAGGGAACCATCCCGCCACTTCCGTAATGCCGAATACCGTTTGCTGCAAGAGGGTTGAGCGTTGCAGGATCATCTTCCAGGCAGTATAACTGCCAGGTATATTCGAAGTTTGGGGAAAGATAACGCCATATTCCCTATACAATCCGATCAGGAAATCGAGCGGACTTTTGATGATGCAGGCGCCGGCATTGACGAGATCATAAAAATGTTCGCTCTTGAACAGCACCGACAGCGCCGCCTTGATATCATATCCGCTGTCGCGAAGCACCTGCGCCAATGGAGTGATGATATTGGCTTCCGCTTCATCGCTGATCTTATAGTAAATGAAAAAGCTGTACAGCTTGCGGCAGATGAACTTCGCACATTCATTGGTTGCGAAAAGCATGTTCAGCAGATCGTCCAGCTCGCCGGCGCCGGCAGGGCCGGAGCGGCCGGTGATGATGGTGCTGTTATAGAAAGCAGAAAAAGCCTGGTTGTTATCGTCGTGCTCGCCGGCATCGAAATAATAGGCATAGTTACTGTCGACCGTATGGCCCGTCAATACCCTGGCTGCGCGGCGCACATCATCTTCCGTATATTTTGAATCCGGGCCTTTGCCGATGGTATACAGCTCCTGCAGCTCGCGGCCATAGTTTTCATTAGGCGCTGTTTTCTTGTTGGTATTGCCGTTGAGAAAAATGAGCATGGCCGGATCGAGGGTAATGGCCTTAACCATTTGCTTGAAATTGCCCAGTGCATATTTGCGCAAGCTCAGATAATGATCGTACCATAGTCTGGCCGGTATATCTTCGAGATGGGCCATGGCATCGGTGCCGAAATGGTTATGCCAGAACAGCGTCATCTTTTCGTGAATGCTTCTGCCCTGGTTCAGCATGAGGCCAGTCCACCAGCAGCGCAATGAATCGATCCGTTTTGTATTCATCTCGCCGTCGATATAATCGGTACCGGTATCGATCCAGGTATCCCAGGCCGCAACGCCGGTCGGATCGGTATAGCCGTCAGTGCTGTAGTGATTGAGTGGAACGGTAGCGGGAGCCGGCGTTCCGGTAAGCAGTTCATCCACGGCTTCAGACATGGTTCGTGATCTGAAATAATTCAGATCATCGATATTGGCACCGAACATGGTTCTTTTGAGGAGATGAACGATCTGAGGAGTATCCCAGGCGCCTGTATATTCATCCAGGCTTGGCGCGTCGAAGAAACGGTTGCGGGCGCCGGCATGAGCAGCCTTGTTCAATACAGTAGCTGGTTTTTCCATGGATATAGCTTGTTTTAAAGGATATTGAACTTGCCACCGATCAACTGCAATTAATGTTCCAAACTGACGCTTTTCCTAACAAAACGAAGGATGCGTGAAATAATTTTGCATCAAGCGGAAATTCAATGTGCAATAGGCAATTGGCAATAGGCAATAAGCAATAAAAGATGGAATATTGATGTTTTGCCATTGCCCATTGCATATTGCCCATTGTCTATTGTCTATTGTCTATTGTCTATTGCATATTGCCCATTGCCCACTAATTTTGCCCTTCTAAAAACCCAATCAATGGAATACAGGATAGAAAAAGATACCATGGGCGAAGTAAAAGTGCCGGCCGACGTATATTATGGGGCACAGACACAGCGCAGCATTGATAACTTCAAGATTGCACAGGACATCAACAAAATGCCGAAAGAGATCATCAGGGCTTTTGCCTATCTGAAAAAAGCAGCCGCCCTCACCAATCTCGATGCAGGAGTGCTGTCCAAGGAAAAG
>CAYYZJ010000193.1:0-1955 GCA_964475615.1 uncultured Flavitalea sp.
CATGGGGTGAGCATCGAATACATCAGAGGTCTTCAGCAATTGGGAAAGAAAGATATTACGTTAAGGGAAGCGCAGGAGTTGCGCGACCACGGCGTGAGCGTAGAGTTCATCAAGGAGATACAGCAACTGGGTTATAAGGATATCACTCCCGATGAAGCGCAGGAGCTTCGGGATCATGGCGTGGATGCCGATTTTATCAACGAGTTCCGCAGGCTCGGTTATACCGGCATTACGCTCGAAAAGGCCAAAGACCTGCGCGATCATGGTGTGGATGCGGGTTTCATCAAAAGTTTCCAGGAACTGGGATTTAAAGATATCTCGCTCGATAAGGCGCAGGAAATGCGAGATCATGGCTTGTCGGCAGAGTATATCAAAAAATTAAAGAAGAGAGGATTCAATAACCTCAGCCTGACGGAGTATATGAAATTAAGGGATTCAGGAATCTGAAGTTTATGTTCAGCAATAGCATCAAGATTGCCTGGCGCAATTTTTTGAAGAACCGCAAAGTGGTGGGAGCTACGGCAGGCCATGTTGTGCTCCTGTTATCAAAGGATTTTCTGAAACTGATCATTATTGCTGTTTGCATCGCTTTCCCCATATCCTGGTGGATGATGAACCAATGGCTGCATGATTTTGCTTATCGCATATCCATTGGCGTAAGTGTATTCCTTATAGCTGCCTGCTCCATCCTGCTGATCACGATCATAAGTATCGGGTTTCAGTCGCTCAGGGCGGCTTTGGCCAATCCGGTAAAAGCCCTGCGCAGCGAATGAACCATCAGGCTGTTGAATTGCGGGCATTCAGTACCGAAGGCAGCACGATGTTTTCTGTAAGATCGAAATTATTTTTCTCCAGTTTCCTGAACAGGAGAGAGGCTGCCGCTTCTCCCATTTCAAAAGCAGGTTGGGTAATGGTGCTGAGCGAAGGAGCAAGCAGGCCGGCGGAAGGAAGATTGGAGAAGCTGATCAGCTTGAGATTTTCCGGTATGCAAAGCTTCAATGACTGGCAAACCTGGTAAACGCTGAATGCCAGCTTTTCAACAGAAGCAACAATGCCATCAGGAGGATCGCTCCTGCTCATCAGTGCATGAATGATATTGAAATTATTCGATTCATCGTTCGTGCAAAACACGATCTCCTCTTTCCCTCGCCCATAATCTGACAAGGCTTTTTTATATCCTTCCATCCGTTTATTGGTAATCGACAGGCTTTCCGATATAGAGAGATAACTGATCTTCCTGCAGCCTTTTTCGATCAGGTGCTGCGTTGCCCTATAACCGCTCTCCAGATCATTAGTGGTGATCTTGGCTGTATCCACATCTTCCGACACGCGGTCGAAAAACACAACCGGTGTTCCGCTCGAGAGCAGATCGCAGATATGGCGGCTTTGAACTGTTTCCCTCGAAATAGAGATCAGCACGCCGTCGACGCGCCCGCTTTTGAAATCATGGAGGATGGCTTCTTCCTTTAAAAAACTCTCATGGGTAAGATAGATGAGTACATGATAACCTTTCCGCTGCGCTACCGATTCAATGCCGTTGATGGCCAGTGAAAAAAAGCTGTCGGCCACTTCCGGCAGCACAACCGCTATTGTCTTGCTTTTTCTTTTGCGCAAGCTGCTGGCATAAGGATTGGGAACATAGTTCAGTTTTTTAGCCAGCCCGAGCACCCTTTGTTTGGTTTCGGCACTGATCTCATGGCTGTCCCTTAATGCCTTCGATACCGTTCCCACCGAAAGATTCAGTTCCTTAGCCAGGGTTCTGATGGTTGTATTGTCCATGATATTTAGCGAATAGCGAATAGTGAGTAGTAAGTAGTAAGTAGATAAAGATCCCTATTTTCTATTCCCTATTTTCACTTACTAAATTACGAAACCGGTTTCGTAAATAAACGCTGCGCTTTTCTGCGATCCTGGCATTAAAAATCGCAAATTAGTATTGATTTGCTTAACTAAAA
>CAYYZJ010000194.1:0-3541 GCA_964475615.1 uncultured Flavitalea sp.
GCCCGCCCAGGCGGGGGTTTAAGCGGCTAAGATAGTAAAACAACCGGTATTGTAGCAGGTTGATTTTTTTTCGGATCACAAAAAAAACAGGGCAAAATTATTTTTAACGCGTTCCTGTAGTATTTTTGCATAATGGTTCAACCAGATTTTATTCCTTAACACTCAAACTTCGTATGAATTGGTCTGAATTTTTCACTTCCTCGATAGGCAAAAAATTCGTGATGGCTCTGACCGGATTGTTTCTCATCAGTTTTCTCGTTGTTCATGTCGGCCTCAACGCCTGTATCTGGGCAAATGACGATGGACAGATGTTCAATATCGCATCCCATTTCATGGGCAATTCGGTTGTGATCAGGATACTGGAAGTAGGACTATTCGCCTTTTTCATATTGCATATCGTTCAGGGTTATGTGCTGGAAGTGCAGAACTGGAAACGCCGCAAAACAGGATATGCCATCAACCTGGGCAACAGCGGCAGCAAATGGTACAGCCGCAGCATGGGATTGCTTGGAACCCTGCTCCTGTTTTTTCTGATCATACACCTCTCTCATTTCTGGATACCCAGCCGCTTCGGTGGAATAGGAAATATACACGAGCTGGATACCGTTGAATATTACGGCAAGGAATATCATAACCAGTATGCGGAGATCGTCAGGATATTCCAGAATCCGGTAGTGGTGGTATTGTATGTTCTCGGCTGTATATCCCTGTTATATCACCTGCTTCATGGATTCCAGAGCGCATTCAGAACCCTGGGACTGGGGAACGGCCGTTACATGAAACTGGTAAAAGCAACCGGCTTCTGGTTTGCCGTGATCGTATCGCTGGCATTCGCCATGATGCCGATATCGGTGTTCGTAGGATGGGTGAGTTAGGTAATTAGCCAATTTGCGGATGGCTAATGTGCGAATGGGAAAGCGTGTAATTAATTTAATTGTGACCGAATGGCAATGAAAGTATTTCATTCGCACATTCGCACATTGTCAAATTTTCACATTAATATCTTATGCTCGATTCGAAAATTCCGGAAGGCAAGCTCGAAGAAAAATGGAGTGAATACAAAAGCCATGTAAAGCTCGTGAATCCTGCCAACAAGCGAAAGATCGAGATCATTGTGGTGGGTACTGGTCTGGCGGGAGCTTCTGCCGCCGCCTCGCTGGCCGAATTGGGATACAAGATAAAAGCATTCTGCTTCCAGGATTCCCCCCGCCGTGCGCACAGCATTGCCGCACAGGGAGGCATAAACGCAGCCAAGAATTATCAGAACGACGGCGACAGCGTGTTCCGCCTGTTCTATGATACCATCAAGGGAGGCGATTACCGCTCCCGCGAAGCCAATGTATACCGGCTTGCCGAAGTGAGCACCAATATCATCGACCAGTGCGTTGCCCAGGGCGTGCCTTTTGCCAGGGAATACGGCGGCCTGCTCAGCAACCGCTCATTCGGCGGAACGCAGGTGCAGCGCACGTTCTATGCTGCGGGACAAACAGGGCAGCAATTGCTGATCGGCGCTTATCAGGCGCTCGAAAGGCAGGTGGCCCTGGGCAATGTGAAAATGTATGCCCGCCATGAAATGCAGGAACTGGTGATCATCGACGGCAAGGCCCGCGGCATCATCGCCCGCAACCTCATCACCGGCGAGCTGGAGCGTTATTTCGGTCATGCGGTACTGTTATGTACCGGCGGTTACGGCAATGTATTCTATCTTTCCACCAATGCCATGGGCTGCAATGTTACCGCTGCCTGGAAAGCGCATAAGCAAGGAGCTTATTTCGGCAATCCCTGCTTTACGCAGATCCATCCCACCTGCATTCCGGTATCGGGCGATTATCAGTCAAAGCTTACCCTGATGTCCGAATCGCTCCGCAATGACGGGCGCATCTGGGTTCCCAAACAAAAAGACGACAGAAGAAAGCCTACCGATATTCCCGAACCGGAACGCGATTATTACCTGGAACGCAGGTATCCTGCTTTCGGCAACCTGGTGCCCAGGGATGTGGCCAGCCGCGCTGCCAAAGAGCGCTGCGATGCAGGTTACGGAGTAGGCAGCTCCAGGCAGGCCGTATATCTCGATTATACGGATGCCATTAACCGGTATGGCCGCATCGAATGCAGCAAGCATGGCATTGAAAATCCTACGGCGGAAGAGATCGTTCATCACGGCAGGGAAGTGGTGAAAGAAAAATACGGCAACCTTTTCGATATGTACGAAAAGATCACCGGCGAAAATCCCTATGAAGTGCCGATGCGCATATACCCAGCCGTGCATTATACCATGGGCGGCCTGTGGGTGGACTATGAGCTGATGACCACCATACCCGGATTATATTGTCTGGGAGAGGCCAATTTCAGCGATCATGGCGCCAACCGCCTCGGCGCTTCTGCACTGATGCAGGGGCTGGCCGACGGATATTTCGTTATCCCTTATACCATCGGCAATTATCTGGCCGATGAGATCAGGACCGCAGCGATCCCCACCGATCATCCTGCATTTGTTGAAGCGGAAAAGGCAGTGGCCGCCCGCATGGAGCATCTCAAAAATATCAATGGCAAACAGCCCGTGGAAAGCTTTCACAAACGGCTGGGCAAGATCATGTGGGACAAATGCGGCATGTCGCGCAACGCACAGGGCCTGCGGGAAGCCATTCGTGAAATACAGGAGTTGAAAAAAGAATTCTGGGCTGATCTCAGGATCCCGGGCGAGATCAAAGAAATGAACCCCGAGCTCGACAAAGCCAACCGCGTTGCCGATTTTATTGAACTGGGCGAGCTGATCTGCATCGATGCCCTGAACCGCAACGAAAGCTGCGGCGGCCATTTCCGCGAAGAAATGCAGACCGAAGACGGCGAAGCCAGGCGCGACGATGCCAATTTCAGTTTTGTATCAGCCTGGGAATACAAAGGCGAGCACAACTGGGAACTCCATAAAGAGCATCTCGATTTTGAAGTGGCTAAGCCGAGCCAGAGAAGCTATAAATAATGTGGAAATTTGGGAATTTGAAAATTTGAAAATGGGGTAAATTTTTAAATTATGAGAAATGATAAGGGAAATATTATTGTAGAGAAAACCATACATTTCTCGCTTTTGATGATTGATTATTGTGAAATGCTTGAACAGAATAAAAAATTTGTGATTGCGCGGCAGCTATTGCGTTCGTCGACCGCTATTGGAGCAAATGTTTTTGAGGCGCAGAATGCAGAAAGTAAATATGATTTTGTTCATAAAATGAAGATAGCAGCAAAAGAAGCAAGCGAAACTTTATACTGGTTGATCTTATGTGAACAAAGCAAAAACTATTCATTTGATAAAAAACTAAGAGATAGCCTTGATGAAATAATAAAAATACTTTCTAAGATAATTTCTTCTTCAAAAAGCTCTGTAAAAGAATTTATCTGAAAGTCATTTTCAAATTTTCAAATTCTCAAATTTTCAAATTGACATGGAACATTATACAATGAACCTTACATTGAGAGTCTGGCGGCAGAAGAACAAGGATGCAAAAGGCCATTTTGAAACCTACCGTGTGGAGAATATCTCTTC
>CAYYZJ010000195.1:0-2466 GCA_964475615.1 uncultured Flavitalea sp.
TGAAACAAAGGGAAGCCAGCTTTGCCGTCGGCAGAGACAAAGGTAATTCCGCCACCGGGCTGGCCGCCTATCAAAACGGGGTCGACAACAGCACCCAAAATCAAAACGGCAAGGATAATTATTTCAGCAGCGAGGAAACGCCTGCTTACGCCCACTCCTTTCTGCTGACCGGCATTTTATCGCCCGATTATGTTGATGTTACCGGAAACGGCATTTCAGATGATGATCTGGGCGATGCCATTAAATTCAATTATTCAAAAGTATGCGGCATACACAATCCATATCGCTGGAGAGCGCCTTATGTTAAAGACAGCGTAACATTTAACGAAGGATTGAAAACGGATTACCGCGACGATAAGGGCAATTATGTTTATGGCGAGAAAGAGCTGTGGTACCTGCATACCATCGAATCCAAGACCATGATCGCCACTTTTGTGCTGGAAACGAGAAAGGATCTTTTTGCCATTGATGAGAGCGGGCAAAAGCATATTGATTCAGCCAAAAGACTGAAAGAGATCAACCTTTACAGCAAGGCCGATCTGCTGAAAAATCCATCCGGCGCCATTCCCATCAAAACCGTTCATTTTGCGTACAGCTACAGGTTATGCAAGGGAGTTAACTATGACCCCGGTATTCCCACAGCCGGCACGGATTCCGGCAAGCTAACCCTTGATTCGGTCTGGTTCACCTATAACGGCAACAACAAAGGAAAACAAAATCCTTATGTGTTCCATTATCATTCCAATAATCCGCATTACGGCGCTCAGTCCTATGATCGCTGGGGCAATTATAAAGATCCTTCAACAAATCCGGTAGGCTCGGCAGGAAGGCTCACCAATGCCGAATATCCTTATTCTGTGCAGGACAGCGCACTGGCCGCTTACAATGCCGCCGCCTGGACGCTGGATTCCATTTATCTTCCTTCAGGCGGATCGATCAAAGTGGATTTTGAAAGCGACGATTACGCTTATGTGCAGAACAAGCGGGCCATGCAGCTTTTCCGGTTAAGAGGTTTGAGCACCGATACTATTTTCAGCCACCGTTCGGCCAAGCTGTATAGCGGCTCCGATAATTTATATGCTTTTGTTTCAGTTCCGAAAGCAGTAAGCGGCAAGGCCGATGTATTCCAGCAATATCTTACCGATATCGGCAAGCTGTATTTCAAAGTGGCCGTCCGGATGCCTGATAATGATAAGTATGGAACGGGTTATGAGTATATTCCCTGCTATGCCGATCCCGATCCCGGCAGATACGGAAGAATAGACAATAATACCATCTGGATCAAGATCAGCGGCATTTCGCTTGCGGGCGACGGGCCAGGAAGTTACAGTCCGCTTGCCAAGGCGGCCATACAATTCCTCCGGCTCAATCTTCCTTCCAAAGCCTATCCCGGATCAGAGGTCGGCGATAATATAGATCTGGAAGATGCGGTGAAGATGATCTTTTCCCTCGCCGATAATATCAAGCATGCTTTCACCTCTTTCGACGCGCTGGCCAGGGGCTATGGCTGGGCCGCTGATATCGACACCGGCAGAAGCTTTGTGAGGCTCAATAATCCGGTATATAAAAAATACGGAGGCGGCCATCGTGTAAAGCGCATCACCATTTATGACAACTGGGATAAAATGACCGGGCAGCGGCCGGCCAAATACGGCCAGGAGTATACGTATACTACCCAGAAGGAGATCAACGGCGTTATACAAACCATCAGCAGCGGTGTAGCCAGCTATGAGCCCGGACTTGGCGGAGAAGAAAATCCTTTCCATCAGCCGATAGAATATGTGGAAAAGCTTTCAGCGCTGGGGCCGGTAACGCTGGGATATTCGGAAGAACCGCTTGGTGAATCGCTTTTCCCTGCGCCAGGTGTAGGTTACAGCCAGGTAAGGGTGAGAACCATCAATTACAAGAATGTGAAATCTGCTAACGGTTATGAAGAAACGAAGTTCTATACCGCTTATGATTTTCCCACCTGGACGGATCGCTCCATGCTGGATGGAGATACGAGGAAAAGGTTCAAGCCCGATCTGTCTAATTTTCTCCGGATCAATGCCCGGTACTATCTGTCCATGTCGCAGGGCTTTAAGGTAGAGCTGAACGATATGCATGGCAAGCTGCGTTCGCAGGCAACCTATCCTGAAAACGATCCCAATAATCCCATTACCTATACGGAAAATATTTATAAGGTGATCGATCCCAATGCCGAGCACAAAACCCTGGCCAATACGGTTACCGTTATACGCCCGGATGGCGGCATCGATACGTCGGCGCTGGTCGGCAAGGATCTCGAGCTGATGATGGACATGCGCGAACAGCTATCGGTCACCAATGGAAATAATATCAGCCTGAACACGGAGCTGTTTTCCATACCGTTCATTCCTCCTATCATGCTCATCCCTTCATTCATCGGCCTTGCCCAGCGCGAGGAAACCCGGTTCCGTTCAGCGGCAACGATGAAAGTGATCCAGC
>CAYYZJ010000196.1:0-2352 GCA_964475615.1 uncultured Flavitalea sp.
AGCAGGTCGCCGAACTGGAAAGGGCGTGTTTCGGGATTGATCTCATCGCCCGATCCCGGCTTGAAGGTATTGTGATTGCCCTGTTTTGTTTTCTTGAGCTTGCCGAAGATCTCTTCCAGCGAGCGTTTGCGGATGCCCTGCTCGGTTTTCGGAGTGATGGCAATGCTGCCGGTCTGCCTGTTTTCGTCGATATATCCTTTCTCTTTCAGCTCATCGATGAAATCGCCCATGCCGTATTCTTCGTCGGTCAGCTTATATTCCCTGTCGAGCTGGTTCATCCATTGCAAGGCTTCGCCTACATCGCCATTGGTGTAGGTGAGCAATTGCATGAACAGATCGAGCAACTGGTCGAACTTCGACTTGCCTTCTTCACTGGGATCGTATTTGCGGAAATGAAAACCTATCATGGTTTCAAGTTACTGCAATTATTATAAATAATAGCGTAAATCTTCGTTAATTGAAAAATTGACCGGGCGAGACTATATGTTAACAAACAGCCCCGCTATTTGTTCGCTGCACGGCGTTTCAGCAGTATTATGCTTAACTTGTGGTATGACTACAACAACTGCAATTCCCGTTCCGTCTTTTACCGGAACCAGGAAGCTGACTGCACAGCGCGTGCTTTCCATCGATGCTTTCCGCGGCATCACTATACTGGTCATGGTTTTTGTGAATGAGCTGGCGGGATCGAGGAATATTCCGCAATGGATGAAGCATGAGCCCGCCAATGCAGATGCCATGACTTTTGTGGACGTTGTGTTCCCGGCCTTTCTCTTCATCGTGGGCATGTCCATTCCTTTTGCCTTGAACAAGCGTCAGCTCAGGGGCGATGGCTTCTGGCCATTGCAATTGCATATTTTCTGGCGCACGGTGGGACTGCTGGTGCTCGGATTGTTCATGGTCAATGCAGAAGGCAATTACAATTTCAGTAATATGAGCATATCCATCTACCTCTGGTCTTTGCTGTTCTATGCATCGGCCATTCTGGTATGGAATGTATATCATTTTAAAAATCCGCAATGGGCCTGGATACTGCGCGGCATCGGCATTGCCGGATTGATCGTTCTTGCCCTGATGTATCGCGGCGGAAAAGACGGAACCGAATTCCTCAGTCCGCGATGGTGGGGAATACTGGGGCTGATCGGCTGGACTTATTTATTCACCTGCATCTTCTACCAGCTTTTCCGCGGCAATATCATAGCCATGCTGTTGCTGATCGTGTGCTGCATATTTTTTTATGCCATCACCCGGAACCATGAGCCGCCGCAGCCGGGCGAGATCAGGTTCTGGGATTTTGCTGGCAAGAATGCATCGCATGTGGCGCTTGCGCTGAGCGGGGTGGTACTCTCGCTGATCTTTTTCGACGAGGGCGAAGATGCTGTGCTTAAAACGAGATTCGTCAAGGCTTTTGCTTTTGCTGCCGGCCTTTTCATTGTCGGGTATTTGTTGCGTCCTTATTACAAAATATCCAAGATCTATGCTACTCCTACCTGGAGCCTGTACAGCGCTGCCATCTGCTGTGTTATCTTCAGCTTATTATATTGGATCATCGATATCCGCAAACAATCCCGCTGGACGATTTTTTTCAGTCCTGCAGCATCCAATCCCCTGCTCACCTATATCATTCCCGATATCATATTCGCCCTGACGATGTATTTCCATTTTTCCCTTTTTCCCAGAAGACTGAATTATGGAATACAGGGCGTGCTCTGGTCTGCTTTTTTTGCAGTGGCGGTGATGTGGATAGCGATTGGGTTGAATAAGCTGCGGATCAGGCTGCAGTTGTAATGAGGAAAATGTGGAAATGTGGAAATATGGAAATGTGAAAATATCTATCTTTCAAAATGCATCAAGAATTTGAACCTCCTGAAGAGTTACAGGATACCATAAAGTGTTTTTGGTATGATAGGAGAGACTTTGGGGAACTGCAATCGAGCTTTGAGGTATTGCCTGATGGCTATGCTGAAATTATTTTTCATTTCGGAAGCGCCTGTAGCATTTCTTATCAGGGAGGCTTGCAGCCATTGCCATCGCCGTTTATGATGGGGCTGCTCAATCAGCCTGTTCTTTTTTATACGAAAAACCGGTTGGAGATCATTGGTATCAGGTGCTTTCCATGGACCGTGTTCGATCTGCTCGGACTGCCGTCCGGGAAAGACCGGGTGCGCATATTTGAGCATCCTATCGCCGGGCTTCAATCCACGTTGAATAAGTGGATTCATGCCGGCAGGATAGATGAAGCGCTGGCTCAGGTAAAACAGTATTTCCTGAATATACGGTCGCAGATTGCTATCGACAGTATGCTATTCAAAGCGGGAGCTGCCATGAGGGAAGCCAACGGCACCATGCCGG
>CAYYZJ010000197.1:0-5022 GCA_964475615.1 uncultured Flavitalea sp.
AAATTGGACGGGATGAGAAAAGAAAAAATAGTGGCGTCATCGCTGGGCCGGAATGCGGAACAGATCAGCCCCACCGGTTTTATCGGGTATCCATAACCGTTCATCGGTACGCCGTCGGTGGCCCAGGAGGTATTGCGCTGAAAAGAATAAGGGCCGTCGCCATCTTTGCGCTGCTGCTCCCGGAATGTTTTCAGGATGAGCTGTACGGCTTGTTTCCATTTATCATCGAAGGGACTGGTATCTCCCGTCAACTGCCAGTATCGCGAAGCAAGGCGGATGGGATAGCAGAGCGAATCGATCTCCCATTTCCGTTCATGTATTCCCGGCTGCATTTTGGTAAGATCATGCGCCCATTCTCCCGTTTTATTCGGATCGTCATAAAATGCGTTGGCATAGGGATCTTTCAGTATGCAGGCCGTTTGCCGGTTAATGACGCCGGCAACCAACTGCTGAAGCGGCTTGTCGTTTTTGATGAATTCGAGATAAGGCCAGATCTGCGCGCTGCTGTCCCTGAGCCACATGGCATCGATATCGCCGGTGATGACATAGGTATCGGGCCGGTTGTCTTTTAATTTATACGTAACCGTTGTATCGAGGGTATTGGGAAAGCAGTTACCGAAGAGCCAGGCCAGTTCCTCGTCTTTGACTTTTGACTGAAATTCCGTGATGGCTGCCTCGATGGCTTTGCTGCTGAACCGGCGCTGCGCTGCCGGTATGCGCACAACAGGATAGGCCGGGCTGTTTGCGAATGAACCTGTTTTTCCGATCAGCAGTCCGCTGCCGGCGAGTGCAGCCTGCCGGATGAATTTTCTTCTTTTCATAATGCTTGGAGGATGTTCCTGTAAATATACGCCCGGCCGTTCGGACTGTAGGAAAATTACCGGCTACAATCTAATCCCTCCCCCTATCCCAATTGAGTTTTTGATCCGGTAAATGATCTTGAAATTCGCCGCCGGTCTTAATTCCCAAGCTGATTGTATGAGAACCTTACCTATCCTGATCTTGCTGCTGTTGCCGGTTTGTGCTTCCCTTGCCCAGGAAAAGAAAGCGGCGATAAACGGTGCGGTGAAAGACAACAACGGCAATCCTTTGGATGCGGTTACCGTTTCACTGCTCAGGAGATCCGATTCGGCGCTTGTCAAGGCTGCGCTCAGTAATAAATCCGGCGCTTTCCGTTTCGAAAATATCGCTTTCGGTAATTATATTCTGGCGCTTAGCCATGTGGGTTATGATAATGCATACAGCCGGCCTTTTGAGCTGAATGCATCGCATCCTGCTCTGGCCTTAGGCGATATTGCACTTCGGCAAGCAGGAGCTTCGCTGAGCCAGGTAACGGTGACCGGGAAAAGACCGCTGATCGAAAACAAGATCGATAAAACCGTGGTGAATGTGGAAGCCTCTGCCACCAACGGCGGATTGAATGCGCTGGAAGTACTGGAAAAATCGCCCGGTGTAACGGTGGACAATGACGGCAACATCAGCCTTAAAGGAAAACAGGGCGTGATCGTGATGATCGATGGCAAGCCTACTTATCTCAGCGCGCAGGATCTTGCCAATTACCTCAGGAACATGCCATCCAACCAGCTCGACCAGATCGAGATCATGAGCCAGCCTCCTGCCAAATACGATGCCGCTGGAAATTCGGGGGTCATCAATCTCATCACTAAAAAAAATAAGAACAACGGCTTCAACGGTTCGTTAACCACCAGCGCCATTGTTGCCAAATATTTCAAGAATACGAACAGCCTTACTTTCAACTGGCGGCAGGGCAAAACGAATATCTATGGCAATTACGGATTTTCGTATTGGGAAGGATTCAATACCATCAATATCGGCAAGAGCCTGCGGGAAAATGCCGATGTCGCTTTCGACAGGTATACTGCTCAATATTCTTTCGGGCGCTATTCCGACCGTTCGCATACCTTCCGTGCCGGGATAGATATTTTTGCCGACAAGAAAACCACGCTGGGCTTTTCCGTCAATGGCACGGCGGATAAGGAAAGCTTTACTTCCTGGTCAACAGCCGATTTTTATGATAGTCTCCACCATTTCGTGCAGTACAATATTGCGCAGTCGCAGAACAGAACGCCGCAGATCCATCTGGGCTTCAACGGCAATTTCCTGCGCAAGCTGGACGATAAAGGCAGCGAGATTGCCGTGGACGCCGATTATATATTTTATGACACCAGGGGCACCGCCTATTCCAATAACTATCTGTACAATGCCGATAAAGTTCCTTCAGAAGATCCCTACCTGCTCAACGGGCGTCTTCCTTCCAGGATCGATATCTACAGCATCAAAAGCGATTACAAGAAAATACTCGGCAAGGATATTACCCTGGAAGCAGGCATTAAGTCGAGCTATGTAAAGACGGATAACGATGCCGCCTATACGCTGTTCAACAACAGTACCGGCAAATGGGATCCGGACACTACCGTCAGCAATCATTTTATCTATAAAGAGAATATCAATGCCGCTTATGTGAACTGGCAGCAGCGCATCAAAAAGTTCTCCATGCAGCTCGGGCTGCGTGCGGAGCAGACCAATGCCAACGGCGACCAGACCGTGAAGAACCTCAGCTTTAAAAAGAATTATATCCAGCTTTTTCCCACTGCTTATTTTACATACAAGCCGGATGACAACAATACTTTCGGACTATCTTACGGCCGCCGCATAGAGCGGCCGGCGTATCAGAATCTGAACCCTTTTCGTTTTCAGCTCGACCGGTATACTTATGAAGTAGGCAATCCCGATCTGCAGCCGCAGTTCAGCAACAATATAGAAGCCAGCTATAATTACAAAGGCGAGCTGAACATCACTGCCAATTATACGAGGACTACAGATATCATCAGCGATGTGCTGATCACGATCAAGGAGCCCGCCGATTCCAATTATACCACTTACCAGACCACTCAGAATATTGCTTCACAAACCAATATCGGGCTGGGCGTCAACTACAGCAAGCAGCTCACGAAATCGTGGATGCTGAATGTGTTCTTCAATGCGTACGAGAACTATTATAAAGGCGTGGTCGACAGCACCGATATTGATGTGCATTATGCTTCCTTCAATGCCAGCTTCAATACGCAGTACAGTTTCAAAAAGGGATGGACGGCCGAGCTCAGCGGTTTTTATTATGCCAGGGATTATGTCAGCAGCGTCGTCCTGGCCGACGGCCGCGGCATGTTTTCCCTCGGTGCCTCCAGGCAGGTGCTGAAGGGAAAAGGATCGATAAAGCTGAACCTGCGCGATCCTTTTTATCTGATGAGCTTCACCGCGCATACCGACCTCAGTAAGTCGATTACTTACGGCCATTATGTTTGGGATAACCGCAGGATCATCCTTACCCTGGTTTACCGCTTCGGTAAAACAACCGGCAATCAAATCCAGCGCAGGGAAGGTGCGAGCGATGAGCAGAGCCGGGTAGGAGGCAGGAGCGGGCAGCAGTAGAGGAATTGGGTAAGCTGTTTGCCCAAAAATCCCGGTGCGTCAAATGAAATTCACTGCGGCAGTTCCCTTTTATTCCCCCTGAAATCAGTAATGACGACCTTTGAAGCCTCTTTCTCCAATAACAGTTTCCTGGAAGACTGCGACAGATAAGTAGATCCATAATAAAACTCAATGTGCTTTTTGCTGTTGTCTTTAAAGATGATGTCCGCACAAAAATCTTCCGGCATCAGGTCTATCCATCGCGCATGAGCATTACCGGTAGTTTTGCTGAATGCCAGCACGCTGTCCTGGTTTTGCGTTACCAGCAGCAGGTCTTCATTCCGCGCGGTGTGAACGGTGGCCAGGCCTTTGGCGTCTCCCTTTACAAAAAATCCGCTGGAAGCTATCGTCATTCCGCTGAAATTGCCTTTGCCGTCGCCCTTCAAGCATAAGCCTATGAATGCATCGTGGCGGCCGCTGTAAGGTTCCATTCCGTAATCATTGCCAACCAGCACCAGGTCGAGGTTTCCGTCGCCGTCGATATCCTGCGCCGCCATTCCGTATAGGGGCGCTGCCTGCGCTTCAAGGGGCAGGGGTTTCATGGTAAAGCGGCCATTGCCCAGGTTCTCGATATAACAGGAAGCCATATCCGTAGCCTGTAGCATGAGGGCGTGCTCGCGGTCTTTTGGGCTCCAGAGATCATCCATCGAAGCAAGACCATAGGATTTATAAGTGGGGAACCGTTTCCGGATGGACAGCATCTGGCTCACCATATCGTCCCTGGCGCTCATGGGGAAAGGTTTTCTGCTGCCGTCTTCCGCTTTCATGTAGCAAAATACCATGGCGTCCAGCGAGCCGTTTTCATCGAGGTCTTTGGCATAAATGGTCATGGGCTCCTGCGGCGATGCTTCATAGTTCGAGTTGAGACCGAGATTGCCGGCGATATAATCGATGTCGCCATCGTTGTCGAAATCGCCGGCCAGCAGGCTGTTCCACCATCCGGTATGAGCGGCAATGCCTGTTGAATCGGTTACCGGCAAAAAGCCTTTCCCGGTATTTTTGAAAAAGCTTACAGGCATCCATTCGCCGGCGAGCACCAGGTCTGCTTTGCCATCCTGGTCAAAATCCGTCCAGAGCGCATCGGTGATCATGCCGGCATATTGCAACTGCGGACAATATTTACTGGTAACATCGAAGAAACTTCCCGAATGATTTTCCAATAGATAACTGCGCGGCGACTGCGGATAAGCGCCCGATACAACCCGGCCGGCAACAAAAAGATCAAGATCGCCGTCGCCGTCAAAATCGGCGGCGCGAACACAACTGCCATTCGAGAACATTTGCGGAAGGGCTGCATAATCAGGATGAAAAATTCCCTGGCCTTCGTTGATGTACAGCAGATCCTGGCCCGAAGGATGATCGGGCTGAAGCTCATAGCTTCCGCTCACGACATAGAGATCGAGGTCGCCGTCGTTATCGGCATCGAAGAAAAGCGCTCCCAGATCTTCTCCCGGATGACCGTCTGCCATCCGGATGCGACCGGAATCCATCGAAAAATTTCCGTGAGCATCCTGCATGAAAAACATACCGCGG
>CAYYZJ010000198.1:0-6914 GCA_964475615.1 uncultured Flavitalea sp.
CCAACACCGCATAACCTCCGTAGCTGCCGCCCATGATGCCTACCCGTTTCGGATCGGCAATGCCTTTATTGACCAGGTATTTCACGCCCCAGGTAATATCGTCCTGCATCAGCATGCCCCATTGCTTGTTGCCGGCATTGATGAATTTTTTTCCATATCCGGTGCTTCCCCTGAAATTCATTTGCAGTACGGCATATCCGCGATTGGTGAGCCATTGCGCCAAACCGCTGAATCCCCAATTATCCCTTGCCCAGGGGCCTCCGTGCGGCAATACGATCAATGGGAGATTCTTTGCAGGCAATCCCTTGGGCAGGCTCAGGTATGCAGGTATCTCCAGGCTGTCGCTGCTCGGATAGCTGATGGGTTCCATCTTGCCGAAGTATTTTTCATAAGGTTTCAATTTGGGACGAGGCGTGTATTGAAAGATCAGTTGTTTTGTTTTACGGTCGAAGAAATACACCTGTGGCAGCTTGTCATCGCTGGAAACAGCGATCAGGTATTGCTGCTCATCGGCAGTATTGCTTACAAAATCGATCTCCCTGCCCGGAAATTTGCTTTCCAGAAAATGATAATCCGACGCATAGCTGCTGTCTTTCCAGTATCGGCGCGTTTTGGCATCGGTATATGAAGTCATGATGGGTTCATGTGTAACCTCGCTGATCCAGAATCCGCCGAAATCAACTTTACTCTGTGGATCCTGCTCCACATCTTTTATCTCCATCGTTTCCGGGTTCATCAATATCAATTTGGAGAGATCCTGGTCAGCGCCTTTATTGGTCTCCATATAGAACCAGGCATTGTCTTTATCGAATGCATCGGGACTGCAGTTTTCCAGCGTGCCGCAATCGTAGATCTTGGTGGAGCTGCCGTCTTTATTCAGCCGCAGGATTTCCGTGCTTCCGTCTTCAGCGCTCCTGGTGGCCAGGCGGAGGTTTTCGTCCCAGTCGAAATATACTCCGCTGAGCCGGTCTTTATTTTCGCGCAGCAGGGTAAGCTTGCCGCTGCTGATCTCGAGCTGGTAAAGGTCGTGCCAGCGGGGATCCCTGTTGTTCAATCCTATCCATAATATGTCGGGATTTTTTTTGCTTACCGCAAAGATCATGGCCCTTACACTATCCATGGGCGTTAGATTGCGCGCCGGCGGCACTCCTGTAGCAGAATCGGCTGCTGCAAGCGGATCAACGGCATAGATATTATAATTTTCATTTCCGCCTTTGGCATGAACGAATAAAATGTATTTGCTGTCGTGCGTCCAGAAATATCCGCTCAACGGCTCTTCACTATTGGTAAGCGGATGGGCCTTGCTGAAAGGCTCGTCGAATTTTTTCACCCATACATTCATGATGCCTTTGTTGGCCTTCAGGAAGGAGATCATTTTCCCGTCGGGACTAAGCTGCCCTCCGGCAATTTCCGGATTATCGAAGAACAATTCCCTTTCGATCAGTGGAATGCTTGCGCTTGGTTTTGCAGTGCTCATCTTTTTTACTGTTGTTGTTGGTGCCGGTGTTTGTGACTGAAGATCGGTTGTATTAAGCAGTAAGAGCCCGGAAATGATTCCGGCAGCTATAGACCCTTTCATGATGCAGTAGATTTGAAGCGGCAATATACGGAATAAGGTGGAAGGTATGAGGTGGAAGGCAAAGGGTGAAACGCAGGAATTATCTATATCTTATACCTTCCGCCTTCCCCCTTATGCCATTCTCCACGTGCCGGTATCTGAAAGCAAAGGGAAAAATAATCCCCAGCAAGAGTGCATAGGCAGCAAAGATGAACCAGATGCTGTGCCAGTCCTTTATGCCATTCACCGTAAAATGATCCACCACCCAGCCGCTGCCGATGCTGCCAAAGAATGCACCAAGCCCATTGGTCATGATCATGAACAATCCCTGCGCGCTGGCCCTGATGCTGATGGGCGTTTCCTTTTCGATGAACAGGGAGCCGGAGATATTAAAAAAATCGAAAGCCATACCGTAGATAATCATCGAAAGCACGAGAAAGATCAGCCCTTTGCCGGGATTGCCGATCCCGAATAATCCGAAACGGAGCACCCAGGCAAAAATGCTCATCATCATTACCGTCTTTATGCCAAAGCGTTTCAGAAAAAAAGGACTGGTGAGGATGAACAAGGTTTCCGATATCTGGGAGATGGATGTGAGCAGATTGGAATGCCTGACTGCAAATGTATCGGCATAGTCTTTTGCAAAATCGCTGATGAACGGCAGGCCGAATGCATTGGTGATCTGCAATGCCGCGCCGAGGAACATGGCGAAAAGAAAAAAGACGGCCATTTTGGGCTCGCGGAATAAAACAAAGGCGTCGAGGCCAAGCGAAGAAGCCAGCGTCTTTTTTTCTGTTGTCCTCACCGGCGGACAGGCAGGCATGGTAAACGCATAAATTCCCAGTACTAATGCAGAACCTGCACTGACATATAATTGCATCCGGCTGGCAGTCCATCCTAAAATATCCACCGTCCACATCGCACAGATAAAACCGACCGTGCCCCAGACCCGGATCGGCGGAAAAATCTCCACGATATTGAATCCTTTTTGCTCTAGTACAATATAAGACACGGTATTGTTCAAGGCAATGGTAGGCATATAGAACATGACATTAAGCAGCATGATCAGATACAAAGTAGCATAATGAGTTACCGTAGATGCCCAGAACAACAACGCTGCTCCGATGAGATGACAGATACCCAACAATTTTTCCGCATTCACCCACCTGTCGGCCAGAATGCCCATCAGCCCGGGCATGAACAGGGAAGCGATCCCCATGGTACCGTATACGCTGGCAACCTGTCCCCCGCTGAAACCAAGCGTTACGATCATATATTTCCCCAGGGAGATCAGCCATGATCCCCAAATAAAGAATTGCAGAAAGTTCATTGCAATGAGCCGGAGCTTGATATTCATATCGACGGTCGCATTTATATAATATCGGAAGATAAAGATTTTTGAAAGAAAACCGGCTTAAACCTTAGTGCCTTAACTTTGTTGATGCAAACAAATCCGTTATTATGCCGGGAACAGTTACAGCAGCAGCAATCATCGACCGCGAAAAAGACAGTGCACTTAAACAGATCGGGGAAAAGATAATCAATGAACAAAGGCTGAGTGAAGAAGAAGGACTGATCCTTTTTGAAAAAGGAAGCCTGGCTTTTACCGGGGCCCTGGCCAATTTCGTACGCGAAAGGCTCCATGGCGACAAGACCTATTTCAACCGCAATTTTCACATCGAGCCCACGAACGTTTGCGTGTTCTCCTGCCAGTTCTGCTCTTACTCTCGATTATATGCGCATAGGGATGAGGGTTGGGAGCTCAGCCTCGAGCAAATGCTGAATATCGTAAAGAACTACGACGGCAAGCCCGTTACAGAAGTACATATTGTAGGCGGCGTGCACCCGAAAATGAACCTGGAATTCTTTGCAGCACTTTTACAAAAAATAAAAGCGCACCGGCCCGATATACATATCAAAGGATTTACTGCCGTTGAACTCGATTATATGTTCCGAAAGGCAAAGCTCAGTATTGATGAAGGAATGAAAAAACTGCATGAAGCCGGACTGGATTCATTGCCCGGCGGCGGAGCCGAGATCTTTCATCCGGAGATCAGGAACCAGATCTGCGCCGATAAGGTAGATGCCGAAGGCTGGCTGGCCATTCACCGCGCCGCGCACGAGCTGGGCATGCACAGCAATGCCACCATGCTGTTCGGGCATATCGAACAATACCATCACCGGATAGACCACATGGAGCGGCTGAGAAGATTGCAGGATGAAACCGGCGGATTCAATACTTTCATTCCATTAAAATTCCGCAATAAGGATAATGATATGAGCCATGTCCGCGAATCGCCGGTAACGGAAGACATGCGGCTTTATGCCATCGCCCGGTTGTACCTGGATAATTTCACACATCTGAAAGCATACTGGCCCATGCTCGGCAGGCAGAATGCGCAGCTCAGCTTATCATTCGGCGTAAATGACCTGGATGGAACCATCGATGATTCAACCAAAATATATTCCATGGCCGGATCGGAAGAACAGCATCCCGCATTATCCACGGCCCAACTGGTAACGCTCATCAGGCAGGCAAAAAGAGAGCCTGTTGAACGAGATACCTTGTATAAAGAGATCAGGAATTATAAAGATGTAGATATAAAGGAAATTGAACTTGATCCTTTATTGAATTAATACTTGAGTGTTGAGTGTTGAATATTGAGTGTTGAATGTTTAAAAAATCAGAACACTCAACATTCAACACTCAACACTCAATATTCAAGTAATAATAATGATTATTCTTCTTCTTACTATTACTTCGCCCTCACACTCACCGCAATCCTCCTGTCTTTCTTCCTTTCTTCATCAGGCGCATCGGCAGCCGCTTTGGCAAACTGTGACCCGTATCCTTCTGCACCGGTTACCTGCGAAGCATTGGCGCCCGCTGCTTTCAATGCGGCTACTACGGCTTCTGCCCTGCTGGTAGAGAGCTTGAGATTGGCCAGGCTGTCGCCCGTCTTATCGGTATAACCGCCGATCTTGATCTTCACTTTCGGATAGGCCTTGAGGATGGCCGCAATATTCTTAACCTGCTTCTGGCTTTCATCAGTTATTTCCGAGCTGCCTGTCCTGAAGTTCAGGTCGTCGAAATCGAACCATACGTTCTTGCCAGGCTGGCTGGAGGGATTATTGAGGAATGTCACCAACTGATCTTCGATGCCGCCTTTATAGGCATCCAGCTCTGTTCCGTCGGGCAGTTTTACTTTCAACGATTCGCGGGCAGGCGGCACTACAGCAGCGGCGGCAGTATCTGTAATTGCTTTGGTCGTATCGGCAACAGCCTCTGCCTGCTTATTGGCCGATCCGCATCCTTTAACAAAATACCAGACAAGGCCGATCACCAGGATGGCCAGCAGCAGCGGCAATAACCAGCGTATGCCTCCCGATGCTTTTTCTGCAGCGGCTCCTGCTGCATGAGATACGCCGGAGAGTGCGCCGGACAGCTTGTTCCCGATACTGGCCAGGCTGCCCAGTCCCAATGCGCCGGCGAGGTTCAGGCCCGAAGGCAATGCATTCAGGACAGCATCTTTCTGGCTGTTCAGGAAAGAGAGCAGTCCGCCTGCATTCAGGTTGTTTTCCGTAGCATGCCTCCCCAACACACCCAGGGCTGCAGGTGCGGCTAGGCTTAACAGTGAGTTTGCCGATGATTCCTTGATGCCGGCAAAACCCGATACGGCGCTCGCTACATTGCCCGCCTTATCTCCAAAAAGTCCTCTCAGAAAATCGGCGCCCCTGTTTAGCAGGCTGCCTCCGCCCAGCAATCCGCCCAGATTGCCCAGAACGCCGCTGCCTGCTGCTTCTTTTGCCATGTTCAGGATACCGTTAATATCGCCCGAACCGGCTTTGTTCAGCACGCCGGCCAGCACAGTAGGCACGATCCCACCGACCGCCTTCTGCACATTGCTTTCATTTTCGCCGAACAGCGAAGCAGCCCTTCCGATAATATCATTGCCGAAAAGGCCTTTTACTGAATCGATCAGATTGAATGACATAGACATGAATTTTAGGTGAATAAATCAGTTTATGGCGGATTAAGTACGCGCGTTAACGGGGTGCAGAAAAAAAGGAGCAGTTTAATTCATTCACATTGCGGACGGACAATGGCTTTGCTAAAATCGGAGCCTTGAAATGGCAGTGGTGATGCGAAAATAGTAAATTTGCAGGACATTTAATGATTTATTGGCACAGGCGGCTGTACATACTCATCATCAGCATCATGCTCACGGTCATGGACACACTCATTCCGTTGACCCTAAAAACATCAATAATGCTTTTATTGCAGGCATTATTTTAAACTTATTGTTTGTCATCATCGAGGTCATCGCCGGACTGTATATTCATTCGCTCTCGCTTTTATCGGATGCAGGGCATAACCTGGCCGATGTGGCAAGCCTTGCGCTTTCGCTGATCGCCTTCCGCCTCATTAAAGTAAAACCCAATGAGCGGTATACCTACGGCTATAAAAAAACAACTATATTGGTTGCCCTGTTCAATGCAGCAGTGCTCCTGGTCTCTATCGGCGCTATCAGCTATGAGGCATTCCGCCGGCTGGCTTTGCCCGAGCCGCTGCCGGGTAAAGTCATTTCGATCATAGCAGCCATCGGCATCGTCATCAATGCATCCACTGCTTTTCTTTTTTTTCGCGGAAAAGAAAACGACCTGAACATCAGAAGCGCTTTTCTTCACCTGCTTGCCGATGCCATTGTATCGGCGGGCATTGTCGTGGGCGGTATCGTCATTTATTTTACCGGAATGTACTGGATAGACCCCGTGCTGAGCCTGGTGATAGCAGCAGTGATCCTGGTAAGCACCTGGCAACTGCTTAGAGACAGCCTGCGCCTGTCGCTGGATGCAGTGCCCGAAGGGATCGACCTGCACCAGGTTCAGGAAAAGGTCAGCAACATGCCGGGAGTAAAAGATTTTCATCATATCCATATCTGGGCGCTCAGCACAACGGAAAATGCATTGACGGCACATGTGGTTGTATCAAAAGACACCAGCATGGATATGCTCGAAAAAATAAAGCATGAAATAAAGCATGAGCTGCTGCATCTCAATATCCAGCATGCCACGCTCGAAATAGAAATGGAAAATGCGGGATGTGAGGAAGGAGATTGCCAGGATTAGGAAATAGGAAAGAATATCCCGGAATCCCTACTCACTATTTACTTTTTCAATAAAGATTTTATTTCCAGCTCCAAAGGCCAGCCCACCAGGTTCATCTGCTGAATGATGCCGTTTTTATCGATGAGGAATGAAGCCGGGATGGCATCCACATTATACGCCAGTGCAGAAGACGCATTCCAGCCTTTATTGTCGTTCACCTGTATCCAGCTCAGCTTGTCGTGCTGAA
>CAYYZJ010000199.1:0-3362 GCA_964475615.1 uncultured Flavitalea sp.
TTAAATGTTGAGTGTTGAATGTTTAAAACACTCAACATTCAATAATCAACACTCAACACTCAAGTATTTATGTTGAATGGAAAAACTTCTTGTCATAAAGATCGGAGGAAACATCATCGACGATGAAGCAAAGCTCTCATCTTTCCTTAGGGCCTTTGCTTCCATTGAGGAAAAAAAGATCCTGGTGCACGGAGGAGGAAAGCTGGCCACCGACCTGGCCAACCGTATGGGTGTTCAACAACAACTGGTGGATGGGAGAAGAATAACGGATGCCGAAACGCTTAAAATCGTGACCATGGTGTATGCAGGTTATATCAATAAGAATATTGTCGCGCAGTTGCAGTCCAATGGCTGCAATGCCATCGGCCTCAGCGGCGCGGATGCCAACAGCATCCTGGCGCACAAAAGGGTTAATGCCTCCATCGATTATGGATTTGCCGGCGACATCGATGCCGTGAACGGCGCCGGTATCAAACAACTGCTCGACCTGGGTCTTTCACCGGTCATAGCCCCGATCACTCATAACGGCAAAGGACAGTTGCTGAACACCAATGCCGATACCATAGCCCAGGAAACAGCCAAGGCCATGAGCCGGAATTACCAGGTTCAACTGATCTACTCCTTTGAAAAAAGCGGCGTATTGCTCGATGCCAATGACGACAGCTCCGTGATCCCGCTCATACAGCCTGAATACTATGCCCGGCTCAAGGCGGAAAAGAAAATATTTGCCGGCATGATCCCCAAGCTCGACAATGCTTTTGCCGCACTCAACAACGGTGTAAGCCAGGTGATCATCGGTAAAGCAGAGCAATTGCATGAGCTCATTGCCCATTCGGCAGGAACAACCATCAGTAATGAATAATATCAACATAAATACCCTGCATTCGGATGCCGTAAACCTGCTCAAGGCCCTGATCGCAACGCCTTCTTTTTCGAAAGAGGAGAATGATACGGCAGAGCTAATCGCTGCTTTCCTGGAAGAACATGGAATTCCTTATTCCCGTGTAGGCAATAATGTATATGCGAAGAACAAGTTCTATGATCCGGCCAAGAAAAGCATTCTGCTGAACTCCCATCACGATACCGTAAGGCCGAACAAGAGCTATACCATGGATCCTTTTACTCCGGTTGAAAAGAACGGCAGGCTCTATGGGCTGGGCAGCAATGATGCGGGCGGATGCCTGGTCAGCCTGATGGCTGTGTTCCTGCATTTCTATGACCGGGAAAACCTGGATCACAATGTGGTCTTTGCCGCCAGCGCCGAAGAAGAGATCAGCGGGGTGAACGGCATCGAGCTCGTACTGTCCTATCTGGGCCAGATCGATTTCGGTATTGTAGGAGAACCCACGAAGCTGGAGATGGCTGTTGCCGAACGCGGACTGATGGTCATCGACTGCACTGCACAGGGCCACCCCGGCCATGCAGCCCGCAATGAAGGAGAAAATGCCCTGTACAAAGCCCTCGACGATATCGATTGGATCCGCAATTACCGGTTCGATAAAGTGAGCGGCCTGCTCGGCGAATCGCGCATGACCGTTACCGTTATAGAAACGGAGAACAGGCAGCACAATGTAGTTCCGGCCCAATGCAAGTTCGTGATCGATGTTCGGGTGAATGAACTTTATACCTTCGATGAAATCCTGGAAGCGCTCCGCAATAACCTGAAAAGCCAGTTCAAGCCGCGCACCACCAGGATGAAATCGACCTCTATCTCGCTGGATCATCCGCTGGTAAAAGCAGGCCTGGCGCTGGGAAAAGGCTATTACGGATCGCCTACCACATCCGACAAAGCGCTCATGCCTTTTCCCGCCCTGAAAATGGGCCCCGGCGATTCGGCCCGAAGCCATACTGCCGACGAATTTATTTATATCGATGAAATAAAGGAAGGAATTGAATTGTACATTAATTTGTTGAATGAATTCATCTAAAAGGCTGAACGCGAAACGCCGAACGCTGAATGCAGCGTTACGCGTTACGCGTTAAGCATTAAGCGTAAAACGTGAAACTCTGGAGCAAGGAAAATACCAGCACTTCCCGATTGATTGAAGCTTTCACCGTAGGGCGGGATAGAGCGTTCGATCTGCTTTTGGCCGAATACGATGTCCAGGGCTCCATCGCTCACACTGCCATGCTGGAAAGCGTCGGCCTGCTCAGCAAGGAAGAACTCGAACTTATTCATAAGGAACTCAACAATATCCTGAAATCGATTCACGATTCCCGGTTCACGATCGACGATTCCGCTGAAGACATCCACTCACAGATAGAACTGCTGCTGACGCAAAAGATCGGCGAAGCCGGCAAAAAGATCCACAGCGGCCGCAGCCGGAACGACCAGATCGCGCTCGACATCAAATTATATCTCCGTGCGGAGATCCTGAAAATTAAAGATCAGGTCAAACAATTGTTCGACCTGCTTATTTCGCAAAGCGAAAAATATAAGGACAAATTATTGCCTGGTTATACCCATCTTCAGATAGCCATGCCTTCTTCATTCGGCCTCTGGTTCGGCGCCTATGCAGAAAGCCTGGTCGATGACCTGGAATTATTATCGGCCGCTTACCGCATCTCCAATAAAAATCCATTGGGCAGCGGAGCCGGCTACGGTTCATCCTTCCCGCTGAACAGAACACAGACCACAATGGCGCTGCATTTCGACACATTGAATTATAATTCCGTTTATGCGCAAATGACGAGGGGAAAAACAGAGAAGATAACAGCCATGGGCATCAGCAGCATTGCCGCCACATTAAGCAAGCTCTCCATGGACTGCTGCCTGTACATCAGCCAGAACTTCGGGTTCATTTCTTTTCCTTCCGAGCTCACTACGGGAAGCAGCATCATGCCGCATAAAAAAAATCCCGATGTGTTCGAGCTGATCAGGGCAAAATGCAACCGCATCCAGTCAACGCCCAATGAGCTTACTCTGCTCATCAACAATCTTCCTTCAGGCTACCACCGCGACCTGCAATTGACCAAGGAAATTCTTTTCCCTGCCATTGAAGAGCTGAAAGCATGCCTGCAGATGGCGCAGCTCATGCTTTCTAATATCGAAGTCAAAGACGGAATACTTGAAGATGAAAAATACAAATACATTTTCAGCGTAGATGCGGTCAATGAACTCGTAAAAAAAGGAGTGCCTTTCCGCGATGCCTATCGCCAGGTAGGAAATGAAATAGAAAAAGGCAGCTTCACTCCCCCGCTGCATGCGGAAAGAGGGCTTCATGAAGGCAGCATCGGCAGGCTTTGCAACGACAAGATCGTGGAGGAAATGGATAAGGTGCTGAAGCGGTTTTCATGAAAGGACAATTGAACGCAAATACATTATTGATATAAATCGAAAAACGCTTTTATGAGAAAGTCTC
>CAYYZJ010000200.1:0-5449 GCA_964475615.1 uncultured Flavitalea sp.
AAAATGTCTTCAAACTATCCGTTCAAAATTGTTTTTATTTCGCAAACCTGAAAATCATTTTCATATTTCCACATTTGCATATTTATACATTAATTACTGCGACAGTTTCTTTCCGCTTCTTCTCTGGATGATCAGCTTGTCGCTGCCCTTTCCCCGGATCCTTGTCTTCAATCCCTTTGAATACTGACCGCTTCTGGAACGGGGCTGGCCTCCGGATGCTTTTCCTTCGCCGCCACCCATCGGATGATCAACCGGGTTCATGGCTACACCGCGGTTGCGGGGCCTGATGCCTCTCCAGCGGTTGCGGCCGGCCTTGCCCATGCTCTGCAGGCTGTGGTCGCTGTTGGAAACCACACCTACCGTAGCATAGCATTCGATCAGCACTTTTCTCAATTCGCCGGAAGGCATTTTGAGCACGGCATATTTATCTTCTTTGTTGGTCAACTGTGCGGAAGATCCTGCACTGCGAACCAGCTTGCCTCCCTGTCCGGGCTGCATTTCGATATTATGAATATTGGTACCGAGGGGAATGTTCTTCATCTGAAGCGCATTGCCAACTTCGGGGGCAACATCATTACCCGACACTACTTTTGCTCCGATCTGCAATCCCTGCGGGGCCAGGATATATCTTTTTTCACCATCGGCATAATGCAGCAGCGCAATGAATGCCGTACGGTTCGGATCGTATTCGATGGAAGCCACGGTTGCCGGAATATTTTTCTTGCTTCTCTTGAAATCGACGATCCGGTACATCTTTTTATGACCACCGCCGATATAACGCATCGCCCTTCTGCCCTGTGCATTCCTTCCTCCGGTAGACCTTGCTTTTTCGAGCAGCGTCTTTTCCGGCGTGTCTGTGGTTACTTCTGCATACGCATTACCGATCCTCCATCGGGTGCCTGCGGTAATCGGTTTATATTTTTTAAGTGCCATGATGGTTTAAATGCAATTGTTTTAAATATTCGAATACAGATCGATCGATTCTCCTTCTGCAACCGTTACCAGCGCTTTTTTATATGCGGGCTTGCGACCCTGGATGATCCCTGCTTTGGTGGAGCGGGTCTTTGCTTTCCCGGGCACTACTGAAGTATTGACATCGATAACCGTAATGCCATAGAACTCTTCCACTGCTTTTTTGATCTCCAGCTTATTGGCCTTACGATGTACTTTGAAAGCATACCTTCTCAGCTTTTCCTGCTGGGCGTTTGCTTTTTCCGTGAGTATCGGCTTTATTAAGACTTCAGCGCGTTTCATTTTTTATCTGGTTTGCTCCCTTCGTTTACACTTGGGGGTTATATAAAAATCAAATTATAAATTCCTCCATTCGCACATCAGTAATTCGCACATCCGCACATCAACTACACTTCTGCCGGTTCTTCTTCCGTAAACAGTTTGGCCGCTGATTCGGCGATCACCAGCGCGTCTGTATTGACGACATGGTATGTGTTCAGATCGGCCAGCAGCACAGCCTCCACATCGGGCAAGTTGCGCAGGCTCAGGTATACATTATCGTTATACTCCGGCAATACGAACAGGGCCTTTTTATCTGCCAGGCCGAGCGCTTTCAGTATGGCAACCGCTTCGCTGGTCTTGGGCGCATCGAGCTTTACGTCTTCCAGCACCACAATGGCATTTTCCTTTGCCTTATAAGCGAGGGCCGACATCTTGGCCAGGTCTTTTACCTTGCGGTTCAGCTTGAAATCATAATCGCGTGGCTTGGGCCCGAAGATGGTGCCGCCGCCTTTGAACAGCGGATTGCGGATATTTCCTTTGCGGGAACCACCGGTGCCTTTCTGCTTGTGCAGCTTCCTGGAAGAACCTTTTACTTCCAGACGGGTCTTCACCTTATGCGTGCCCTGGCGCTGTGCAGCCAGGTATTGTTTCACGGCCAGGTAGATCACATGATCATTGGGCTCGATCCCGAAAATATCTTCCGGCAGCTCAACAGACCTGCCAGTTTTCTTTCCTTTTATATCTAAAACGTCTATCTGCATCGTAGTTATGATTAAAGGTTAGTTCTGAATAAAAACGATCGAACCATTGTGGCCCGGAACCGATCCGCTGACCAGCAGATAGTTTTTATCAGGAAATATTTTTACCACTTTCAGGCTTTTCAGTTTCACCCTTTCACCGCCCAGCCGTCCGGCCATGCGCACGCCTTTCATTACGCGCGAAGCATCGGAGGAGTTACCCAGTGAACCGGGAGCGCGGCTACGGTCGTGCTGGCCATGGGTTGCATCGCCCACACCGCCGAATCCATGGCGCTTTACCACGCCCTGGAAACCCTTGCCTTTGGAAGTGCCTACTACGTCTACTTTTTCACCTTCGGTGAAAATCTCTACCGTAACGGCATCGCCTAAATTCTTTTCGATGGAAAAATTGCGGAATTCTTTTACAAACTTCTTGGGAGCGGTATTTGCTTTGGCGAAATGATTTTTTTCTGAAGCGAGGACGTGTTTTTCTTTTTTATCGCCAAAGGCCAGTTGGAGGGAGTTGTACCCGTCTGTTTCTGCTGTCTTGACCTGGGTAACCACACAGGGGCCGGCCTCGATGATGGTGCAGGCGACCTGCTTGCCATCGGGGGTGAATACGCTGGTCATCCCAATTTTTTTGCCGATAATTCCTTTCATTGTTTTTATTTTTTTATCCAGGGTATAAGGACAACCAACAGACTTACCGGCAAGGCCCGGCAGCGGTCATGATTTCAATCCCCTCGTTTGCAGCCGACCTTTTCTTGAGGTGTCGCCCCAGGCGACACAGAAGTACCGGCAGTAAACAAACCCCGAATGGTTTGTTCATATTTTATCGCGGATTTCGGGATTTTGCAGATAGCTATCTCCACCCAAAATCTGCTTTACTTAATGATCCAGCGCTCTTTTTTCTTCCCGTCTCAGACGAGAAAATTGAGAGATGGAATATATCAAGAACTAAAATCCATGCAATCCGCTATAATCAGCGGAATCCTGATCAGGCTTTGATCTCAACGTCCACACCGGAAGGCAGATCCAGCTTGGACAAGGCATCTACAGTCCTGGAAGTGGAAGTATAGATGTCCAGCAAACGCTTGTGCGTATGCAACTGGAACTGTTCACGCGCTTTCTTGTTCACGTGCGGCGAACGCAATACGGTAAAGATCTTTTTGCGCGTAGGTAAAGGAATAGGGCCCGTTACCACGGCTCCGGTACTGCGAACGGTTTTTACGATCTTTTCGGCAGATTTGTCCACCAGGTTGTGATCGTAAGACTGCAATTTGATTCTGATTCGCTGAGACATAAGCCAAAGCCCATTTTTCGATGGGGATGCAAAGGTAGGGACTATCTTTTAAACGATCAAAGAAATGATGCGGTTTTTTTAAGCATTCCGGCATCCGTTGGCCATTGCCGTCAGCTGAAGGTCAATTTATAAGCAAAACCCTGAAGCGGCGGATGCTTTATCTCGGCCCCGGCAGACAATATTGCCTGAGATAATTGGTATACAAGGTTGCCAGATGCAATGTCGTTCCCTCCCCTTCTGAAATGCTGTGGGTGCGGTTAGGATAAGACATAAGCTGGAACTGCTTATTGTATTTCACCAGCTCGTTGACCAGCATCTCGGCATTGCTGTAATGCACGTTATCGTCGCCGGTTCCATGGATATACAGGAGGTTGCCCCTGAGGTTTTTGGCATAATGAATGGGAGACCCATTCGTATAATCCTGTGAGGCTTCCTGTGGCAGGCCCATGTAGCGCTCCTGGTAAATATTATCATAAGTGCGCATATTGCCTACGGCAGCCACTGCAATGCCGGTCTTGTAAATCTCCGGGTACTGGAACAGGAGGTTGAGGGTAGCCGATCCGCCCCCGCTCCATCCCCAAACGGCAACGCGGCTGCTGTCCACATAAGGCAGCTTGAGTATTTCCTTTGCGGCCATGGCCTGGTCGCGGATATTGATGCGGCCGAGACGGCGATAAACACATTTGCGCCATTCCCTTCCTTTGGGCACCGGCGTTCCGCGGTTGTCGATGGAAACATAAATGTATCCGTCCCTGGCCATATCGCCCTGGTAAAGCGAATTGTCGGTGACGCCGTACTGGTCTTTTACGGTTTGTCCCCAGGGTTCGGTATAAACATAAAAAACAACAGGATATTTCTTGCTTGAATCAAAAGTTTCGGGCTTTACCATCCAGGCGTCCATGTCAATCCCATCGGCAGTTTTGATGGTGAAGAACCGGATATTCGCAGGCTTTGATTTGCCCGCGATACTGATGGCATCATTTACATTGTTCCTTCCATTCAGGCCATTGTGATCCGGAAGGCTGATCCATTCGCCCACCGGCTCTGTATAATAATTGGAAAAACGGTGAAGGGCAAATTTAGCATTTGGGGAGATGGTATAATCATGTGTTCCGGGCTGATTGGCAGGTGTGATGCGTTCCGCCTTGCCTTTTCCGTCCAGGCCGCTTCGATAAAGATAGGCCTGCGTGGCATTGGCCGGTGAAGCAATGAAATAAACATAATTGCTTTTTTCATCGATGCAGGAAATGTTCATCACATCATAGCTGCCCGGCGTAACGAGGGTTTCCTTTTTCCCGTCGCGGCTGATCTTATACAAATGGCGCCAGCCGTCCTTTTCGCTTGCCCAGAGAAAGGAAGCGCCGTTCTCCAGCCAGTCCCACCCCCCGTTCCAGTAATCGAAATCCCAGTCGCTGACCACATCTACCCAGGCGGAATCTTTTTCGGTGTAGATGCTGTTCACTTCGCCGGTGCCGGCATTGCAAAGCATGAGCCGGCTTTCATTCTGCCTGCGGTTGAGATGCTGGATGATGAGCTCATCCTTATTAGGCGCCCATTCCATGCGGGGAACATAGCTGCGCAGCACCGGGTCGGTAGGAATATTCATCCATACCGTATGACCGTTATCGATATCCACCACGCCGATCTTATAAGGAGACGGCGGCTCTCCGGCAATGGGATATTCAACCGGTATCACTTTCGGATAAATGGAATCGGTATTGTCGATCATGATATAGTCTTTGGTATTGCGGGCATCGATCTGCCAGTAAGCGATCTTTTTGCCATCGGGGCTCCACCTGAATCCATCGCGGCAAAAAAACTCTTCTTCATAAACCCAGTCGAAGGTACCGTTGATGAGCATACGCGTGCCGTCGGAGCTGAGCTGTTTGATCGTATTGTTTGAAAGGTCTTCCACATACAGGTTATGATTGCTTACATAAGCAACGCGATTGCCATCGGGAGAAAACTTGGCGAACATCAACGAGGAAACAGGAAGGGTTTTTCCCAATTGGCGAAGGGAGCCGTCCCGGCGGTCATAGAGCCAGTAATCGCCCCTTGTATCATAGCGCCATACTTTTTGTGCGTTGGTATAAATAAGTATTTTCTGCTCATCGGGAGATAAAGAAAAATTGCGGACTTGCAGCGGCTCTGAATGACCGGGCGGCGTTAAGCCGAT
>CAYYZJ010000201.1:0-9073 GCA_964475615.1 uncultured Flavitalea sp.
GAGCCTGCGCTGAAAAAACTCATCCGCTCTGCGTATGCGCTCTTGCATCTCCTCACCTATTTCACTGCAGGCGAACAGGAGGTGCGGGCCTGGACGATCCATGAAGGATGGAAAGCGCCGCAGGCCGCATCGGTCATCCATACCGATTTTGAAAAAGGGTTCATTAAGGCCGAAGTGATCGCCTACGAAGATTTTATCAAATACGGATCAGAAGCTGCCTGCCGCGAAAACGGCAAGCTTCGCATCGAGGGAAAGGATTATGTGGTGAAAGATGGGGATGTGATGCATTTCAGGTTTAATGTATGACAAAGTCTTCCGGGCTCTGCCGGAAGACCTTTACAATCATCTATCTCATCAACTGATCAAACAGCAACGACACATAATAAATGGCTCCGATCTTGGGATTGCCGAAAGAGGTCTGGTAATAATGGTTCAGCACATTGGAGCCGCCCAGTTTGATCATCGTCTTCACGCGCGGTAATTTATAATTGACCTGCAGATCCAGGGTTCCGAAGGCAGGCACATTGCCGGTGGCGAAACTGGAATTCCACACAAACGCATCCTGCCAGCGGTACGTGATATTGAACCCGATATTCTCATACACATTCTTGTTCGCTACACCCAGGTTGAACCGGTACTTGGGCGTGTTGAACTGGTTGGCCAGTCCTTCCGATTCGCTGATGGTATTGTACGACACATTGCCGGAGAGCGTCCAGTTGCTGATCAGGTAATCCAGTCCCAATGCCCAGCCCTGCGTGGTTACATCCGAAGGGTTGTTGACATAAGTGGCAAAGATATTGGCCTTGCTGAACGTGGGATCTTCCGTCAGCGGAGCCGTCGGCTGCAGCAGCACCAGATAGGAAAGGAAATTCTTGTACCAGTTGTGATAATAATAGGCATCGATCAGCAGCCTGTTCTGGATAAGTCCTTTATAACCTATTTCAAGAGCGTTCACACTTTCGGGCTTGAACTTGCCGAAAGTATATTGCTCGAGTTGCGAAGGATCGCCGGTGGCGGCATAGCGCTGCACGCTTTCCTGCGTATATCCCTTATTGTTATACAGGTCGTATTTTTCGAGCAGGCCGGGCAATCCGCCGATGAGGCGGGTATTGGAACGTATCGGAAGATCGATATACTGATCCTGGTTGGTGGGATTGCGATAACCGGTCTGGAAGGAAACGCGGATATTGTTCTGCGGCGCCACGGTAAATACAGCGGCAATGCGCGGAGTAAAGCGGCCGTCAAAATTTTCATTCTTGTCATAACGGATAGAACCGGTGAGCTTGATGCGGTCGTGCAGCAGCTTTTTTCCTACCTGAACGAAACCGCCGTATTCATCGGTCTTGATCCTGCCGTTGGCATCGTCGAAGATGGTACCGTCCGAATTCAGTGAATACCGGCGGAAAGAGGCGCCGGCCTGCAGTTCCAGCACTTTGATATGATCGGTGAAATCATACATGGCTTCGTAATGATAGAGGTTGGTCTTGTCGTTGAATTTAGCCCCGTTCCTGTCGGCTCCATAACCGATATAGCGGCTGGTAATGGCATCTTTGGCTGCATTGAACGCTGCTGTTCCCGGTTGCAGGCGGTTTTGGTCTGCATAGGCCCTGGCAATGGCATGAGCCTGATCATCCGTTTTAACTCCCGGATCGTAAGGCCATACGCCCATTTTGGCTGCGTTGTATGCAGTGGCATAATCAACAAACCATCCACCGATCACATTGCCGGATGCATCGGTAATGGCGCTGGGATTATAGGCTTCGTTCAATAAAGTGCCGAGGGCAGTGGCATTGTAGGCTTTGCCGGAACGTTCCTGCGTGGTATATCCTCTAACAAAAAAGCGCTTGCCCCTCAGTTCGATCTTGTATTGGCCGATATTGAAATTGCGGAGCGAATAACGGTCGCTTCCGGTATACACGGTTGTTCCCGTGCCCCAGTTGCCCTGGACGATGGCTTCCAGGTCGTTGGTAAAGCGGTAATGCAGGGCCAGGCCGGTCTTGAGGCTTTTGGCATTGTAATCTACCAGGTCGTTCTCACGGTAACCAGTACGCGAAACCGTAACGCCGTTCAGATAACCGCCGGAAGCGCCATAGGTAGTGTTGATCTCATCTCCATAAACATTAATGCCGTCGTAATTGGGATCGGTGGCATGCGAATAGCCTGGCTTTACTTTCAGGTTGAGCCGGTCGAAATTGGTGGAATCCTGGGCGCGCCAGTCATCGGCCTGCATATAGCTGATATTTACTTTAAAGGCAAACTTGCCGAAGGCCTTGGCATAGCGGGCCGTTATATCAGGCACAAATCCCACATTGGGCTGCTGCACCGTGCCTACATGGTTCATTCCGGCCTGCAGCCTCACGCTAAGTCCCTGGTAATCGAAAGGACTTTTGCTCGTCATGAGGAGGGTGCCGTTCATGCCGCCTGCTCCATACAATGCAGAGGATGCGCCGGGCAGCAATTCCACATCGGCCAGGTCGAGCTCGGAAATACCGACGACATTGCCTACGGAAAAATTCAGTCCCGGCGCCTGGTTATCCATGCCGTCGAGGAACTGGTTGAAGCGGGTATTGCCATTGGTATTGAACCCTCTTGTAGTAATGGCGCGGTAAGTAAGGCTCTGCACGCTCGATTCAACGCCTTTCAGGTTGGGCAATGCATCATAAAAGCTGGGCGCAGCCAGTTCCCTGACGGTTGCCGCATTCATTTTTTCGATGGACACCGGCGATTCGAGAATCCGTTGCGGAACACGGCTGGCCGAGACCACCACTTCGGTTCCCAGCATAGCGCTCGCCGGCTTTATATTGACCTGCACAGGGGCCGATGCATCGGTAACCGTTACTTCCTGCTGTTCAAAGCCGATGGATGTGATGACAAGCGTAAGAGGAAGTTTCTGGTTCGTGGTCAGTTTGAAATTTCCTTTATTGTCGGTAAACGTTCCTGCCGATCCACCCTTAACAGTAACCGAAGCAGCGGGTACTGCTTCCTGGTTAGCGCCGTGAACCGTGCCGGTGATGGTTGTTGTTTGGGCAATGCCGGCGAACGAGAAAAGAAGGAAGGCTATCAAAGCAGCCGGGTAAGCTGGTATTTTTCTCATGGCAATTCATTTAGTTAGTAATGATGAGCAAAATACGCACTTGTAACGGGCAGTAAAAATTTATTTTCTCCACTGCTGCTCCGCTTTTTGTTGATATTTCGTGCATTGTGCAGGGAGATGGTTTTGAAATCGTTTGGGTAATTTCGTGCATTAAAAAATACAGGATGAAAGCATTGCAGTTTCCGAATCAAACGGCATTTTACCGCGGCAAAGTGAGGGATGTATATACGATAGGAGAAGATATACTGGTCATGATCGCGTCCGACCGCATTTCCGCATTCGATGTAATATTGCCCAGGCCGATCCCGTTCAAAGGACAGGTATTGAACCAGATTGCCGCATACATGCTGCGGGCAACCCGCGATATCTGTCCCAACTGGCTGCTCGATACGCCTGCGCCGAATGTATCCATCGGCAAAAAATGCATTCCTTTTCGGGTAGAGATGGTCGTTAGAGGCAACCTCACCGGCCATGCCTGGCGAACCTACAGCGGCGGAAAGCGCTCGCTTTGCGGCGTTCCCCTGCCGGAAGGGTTAAAGGAGAACGATTATTTCCCCCATCCCATCATCACTCCTTCCACCAAGGCCGAGGCGGGGCATGACGAGGATATTTCAAAAGAAGAGATCATCGGTAAAGGACTGGCCGGCGAAAAGGATTATGAAATAATGGAAAAATATACCCTTGCCTTGTTTCAGCGCGGAAAAGAGATTGCTGCAAAAAGAGGATTGATCCTGGTGGATACGAAGTATGAATTCGGCAAGATCGGCGATACCATTTACCTGATGGATGAAGTGCATACGCCCGATTCATCGCGCTATTTTTATGCCGATGGTTTTGAAGCGCGCCAGGCAAGAGGCGAAAAGCAAAAGCAGATCAGCAAGGAATTTGTGAGGGAATGGCTGATCGCCAATAATTTCATGGGCAAGAACGGGCAGCAGGTTCCCGGCATGACCGACGATTGGGTGCAAACGATCTCCAACCGCTATATCGAGCTTTATGAGCAGGTCATCGGCGAAAAATTCCATCCGCAGCAGCTCAGCGATGAAGAGGTTTATCAGCGTATTTTATATGCGCTGGGGAATCTGGTTTGAGCGATTGCTTTTCAATATTCTTCCTGATCAATTCGCCACTTCCACAACCGCCCGGTACATTTCAGGGTTCATGATGTTGTTCACTATAAAATGAGCCAGGTCGGCGCGGCGTATCGCATAGCATTTTTTCAGATACCCGTTAATGGCAAAGCGATATTTACCCGTCAATGGTCCATTGGTGAGCCGGGGTGGCCGGACAATCGTCCAGTCGGTATTGCTGTCCCTGATCAGCTTTTCCATACGGCGGATATCGGCATAAGCATTTTTCAGGATCTGCTGCAGGATATATTTTACGGCCAGCCTCAGCAAAAAAGGATGTTCAGGACTAACTTCAATGCCTGATGCCGACATGCAGACCAGCCGCTTTACGCCCGATCGCTCCATGGCTGAAAGCACATTGGATAACCCATCGGAAAACAACCGGGTAGGTTTGGCAGATGATTCACCAATGCAGGAGATCACTGCATCCTTGCCATGAACGATCGATTGAAAACTGCCGGCCTGTAAAATATCTCCTTTATGAACCAACAGGCAAGGATGAGTGATCTTTAATGCAGCCGGATTACGCACAACGGCAGTGACCGCATATCCTTTTTCCAATGCTATTTCTACAACCCGGATCCCCGTTCGGCCCGTTGCGCCAAATATCAGTAAGTGATGTTGATTATTCATAATGAAAAAGAATGTGGAAAATGTGGAAAATGTGGAAATGTGGAAATGTGGGGAATGTGGAAATAAAGGCGATTATCATTTTTCTCATTTCCACATTTCCACATTTATCACATTTCCACATTTTCCACACATTTCCACATTAAAAAAAATTAATTAAACCGGAATACGCTAAGCACGAAAATCAAGAAGAAAAGGAGCAACTGAAAGCTCAGGGAGATCATGATCCTGCTTTTAAGTGTATCGATCTGCTGCACCTGAAAGGCGCCCGAACTGTCGGCAAGTATGCGCTGCAGTTTCATGATCTGCGAACGCGCAATTACCACGGCGTTGATGATAAGCAGCACTACCAGTCCCATTTTAATCCTGAACCAGAACTGGGTGGCCACTGCCCCATGCATCAGAACGACCATAAGGATGCCGGTGACGATCATCAGCATGCCGCCGATCCTGGCCAGCGCAGGTATCTTTTCATTGGCCTGGCGAAGGATGATGGCCCGCTGCCTGTCGTGCGGAAATATTTTCCAGAACTGAAGAAAGGCCATGAATTCGGTAAGCGTTGCTCCGGCCATCAGGGTAAGCCCTATAATATGGAATACGACCAGGAAAGGCAGTAAATAAGGATTGCTCATTTTATTACGTTTTAGAAATTAATTATTCAAATATAGTACGAAAACGAATAAATTACTCGTATTATCGAAGTATTTTTTCCACAATTATTTCGGAATTGTAATAATATTGCCATTTACTTCCGCAAGCGGCCACCACCCGATGTGTATATTTGCAACGAAACCGAAATAAAAATGAACAAAACAGTAGAGCTGGTCAAGCAATGGGGAGCGTTCGAGGAAAAACATCCCGGCGGCAGCATTGAAGATTTCTGCCGTTACCTGTTGATTCACCGGAGGGAAAAAGAAAGCAAGGACCCGCTGGTAGGCGGAGTTGTTCCCTGGCATTCGGACGGATTGCTGCTGAAGATCATCGGAAGAATCCATAAGCTGAATTCATTTTATGCCAATATTGCCCTGGAAGGCACGGGCATCAACCAGATCGAAGAGTTCGGCATGCTGCTGACCATCCAGTTGCAGAAGAACCCGAGAAAAACGGAAGTGATCTATTCCAATCTATTCGAGCTATCCAGTGGAACCGATATGCTGAACCGGATGAAAAAAAGAGGGTTCATTGCAGAATATGCCGATAAGGAAGACAGGCGCTCAAAACGGCTAAGGATCACGGCCGGCGGTCAATCCGCCATCGAAAAAGCAAAAGCCAGGGTCAGCAAAATGGCGCAGATGATGATGCATGATGTGTCGGAGGACGATAAGCAGCTTTGCATCCAGCTACTAAAGAATACAGAGATCAAATTCTCCTCGTTATGGTTGAAGCACAAGGGTAAAACTTTTGAAGAGATTTATAAGGAGCTGGTGCCGGACAGCAAGGGCAAACCGCAAAAAAGAGTTACCGGCTGAACGAAGACCGGGTGATACAGTGAGCAGGATCGCCGGATAGAACTATACGGTTTTAACAATGAGCATGCCGTTTTCGGAACATATCGTTAACTTAGATTGTAAAGCAATATATGTTTGGAACAACTGCAAAACGATAGCATGTTGAACAGCTTTAAGGAATGCTTATGGAAAAATTTCGGAGCCAGCATCGATATGTTGAAAAATGCTATCCTGCTATGGCCGGAAGATTATTGGAATACCAACAAAAAGTTTTTCTATAATGCTTATCATTGCCTGGTGTTCCTGGACTACTATCTCACCATCCCGCCCAAAAACTTTTCTTCACCTCTACCCTATACGCTTAAAGAACCCGGCGAAATACCAAAAGATGCCATTGACGATGTAGTGCCGGACAAGATTTACAGTAAAGAAGAAATGCTTGACTACCTGCAATCAAGCCGTGAAAAATGCCGCAAAACGATCGCAAGCCTGACAGAGGAAAAACTAAACCATCCATGGATAGATGATCCGGGAACCATGGATCTTGATCTATGCAGTTCCACTGCAAGAAACTATTCCGTTATGGAAATATTATTTTACAACATGAGGCATGTGCAGCATCACGCAGCGCAATTGAATTTGCTTTTGCGGCAAACGATAAATAATGCTCCGGATTATGTTTCTCAGGCAGAAGATGATTTATGATGAACCTGCTTAGAGCATCCTGCCAAACATAAACTCCTCCCTCCTCTCCTTCCCGTTTTCTTTTCCATACACTGCCGCCTGCAGTTTTAAAGCAGATTCAAGATTGTATTCTATGAACTGCGGAAAATCGTGTTCCTTATTTTCTGCTTTAAAAGAATGACTGGTGATGGAGGTGATCCGGAAAGGAACGGGTTCCTCATTATTCTGTCCCCGCACAGTAGGAATATAAAATACCTGGTTATCCCGGAAGCAGAGCTTCACCTGCTCCAGTGGAATCGTATCGCCGGAAAGCCTGATCTTATAACTCCGGCTTTGAAAAGTACTGTCATCCACATAATGCCAGATCTCATATAGAACGCCGGTCCTGGTTTCCATTTTCCATGAACTGGCCAGCCAGTTCAGTTGCTGGAAATCTTTCAATGAAAATGATTGGGCATGCAGGTTGAGCGCAATCATGGCGGTGCAGCAAAGGAATAAAGGGGCTTTCATGAAAAGAAGATATGAATAAATTGGCCGGGTCGAGAAATAAAATTACTGAAGCCGGAAAAAATCTGCTCCGGCCGTCAGCAATCGCCGCTGTTTTGCCCCAATTTCGAGCGCAGGCTTTTCGATTTATTGAACACCATCACGCCGTTCGTTTTCCCCTTTCTCAATTGTTTACGCTCGGCCTCCGGCAGCCTGTTGATTTCCCGGCATTCCACACTGCAGCATCCCTCATATTTTTCGGCGCATTCGGCGCACTGGATGAAAAGCAGGTGGCATCCATCGTTTCTGCAGTTGGTATGAGTATCGGCGGGCTTTCCGCACTGATGGCATCTGGCGATGATCTCATCGCCGATACGCTCGCCCAGGCGGTCGTCGAACACGAAGTTCTTGCCGAGGAATTTATTTTCCAATCCCTGCTCCTTAACGGTGTTGGCATAGTTGATGATGCCGCCTTCGAGGTGAAAAACGTTCTTAAATCCTTTGTGAAGCAAGTAAGCGCTGGCTTTTTCGCAGCGGATGCCGCCGGTGCAGTACATGATGATGTTGCTGTCTTTTTTATCCTTCAGCATTTCTGCGCTCATGGGCAATTGTTCGCGGAAGGTATCGGAAGGCACTTCGACGGCATTCTCAAAATGTCCCACTTCATATTCGTAATGATTGCGCATATCCACCACAATGGTTCTCGGATCTTCGGTCAGGCGGTTGAACTCCTGGGGGTTCACGTATCTGCCTTTGCGGCTCATATCGAAAGACGGATCGTCGATGCCGTCGGCAACGATCTTGTCGCGCACTTTTATCTTCAGCACCCAGAATGATTTGCCGTCGTCATCAACGGCAATGTTCAAACGAAGGCCGTTCAGCGGTTCTATGGAATAGAGATAAGCTTTCAATGCCTGGAAACGTGAAGCAGGAACACTGAGTTGCGCATTGATGCCTTCATGCGCTATATAGATGCGGCCGAAAACCTGCAGGGCATGCAATGCCTTATACAATTCATCGCGAAAAGATATGGGATCAGGAATCGAAAAATACCGGTAAAAGGAAATGGTGGTGCGGGGCTCTGTTTCCTGGTATAAACGGGCTTTCAGCTCCTTTTGAGAGACGCGGTTATGCAGTACTGCCATAGTTGAAATTTTAAGGACGTTTGCCTGACGAACAAAATTTCATTTCGTGATCGCAAAAATAAGGAAAATTTGCGGTTTACGGTTTACGGTTTACGGTTTATGGTTTACAGTTCAGTTATCGGGGATTTCGTTATATACTCTGATAGGCTAAACCGCAGCTCGCAAACTGCAAACTATAAACTCCAAACTATAAACTGAAAACTGTAAACTATAAACCGCAAACTAATTTCTTCTGATTGCGCCACCGAACAATCCGCCTAATCCTATCCGAACTCCGAACTGCCCGTTGCGGCCATTGAGGTATGATCCTACGAAATCCACGCGCAGCAGCTTGAAGATGTTTTCCAGTCCGCCGAAGATCTCCACATAATTATTATCCGGGTTCACATAAAATGCATTGGCGCCTGCAACCAGGTTCCATTTCAGTTGCCTCAGCCCGGGAATCTTGTTCGTGAT
>CAYYZJ010000202.1:0-7543 GCA_964475615.1 uncultured Flavitalea sp.
TGATTGGCCTGCCTTATCTGCCTCGGCCGGATGATCTGATAATAATCCCAGGTATAGGCAAGAGAAATTTTATGACGCTCGGTCAGCTTTTTTGAAATGCTCAACCGGTTTTTAAACCGCAGATAAGAAGAAAAGCCAAACAGCTTGCTGGTGTTTCGATCCTTTACATCTTCGCCGCCGTACACCGGCTGACCAACCAAAGAAATAAAAGGCACCATCAAACGGTCGGCAACCGAAAAATCTTTATTCTTATTACCAAAAAGATACATGGCCTGCAGCACCGGGCCGAGGGAAACAGCATATTCATAAGAATAACTGTCGTTGAGGAAGCCGTTATAGTTTCTTCCTGCATAGAGAAAATTGAGGCCCGCTCCGGCCCAGCATTGAAAGGAAGCGCTGTCGGAACGTTCTATCTTGCGAAGATTGCAATAGTCTGCATTGAGATATGCCTGGTTCAGGTCAGTAGCCTTGTCGCCGGAAGGCTTGAGCTTTCCATAACCAAAATAAACTTCCAGCTCATGAAAGGTTCTTTGCCTTTTGTATTTTATAGAAGCATATCCTCCCGGTGTAAATCCGGAATAAGGGAGTTCGCTGAAATTTTTATCGATCACGCTGGCCCTGCTCAACACAACGCCCGCATTCAGTTCCCATCTTCTGGTTAACCGCCCTGTTGTTTGCTGAGCCATTCCCTGCTCATTCAATATCAGAAACATCAGCAAACAAAAAAAGAATGTACCGCTATGTGGTTTTTTCATTACTAAAAATAAGTATCTCATTGGCCTCTCGATGTACAAATAAAAGCCATCTCCGGAATATTTTTTTCCACATCGGCACAAAAAATATAATAGTAACAGTGAGTTAACAATTAGTTAAAGCCAATGTGAGACCTTTCTTTCCGAATAATGACCAGGAATGAAATAGCCATAGGAATGAATGGTTCCATGCTGGACGAAAAACCCACCGGTGTGGGAGTATATTCATTCAACCTCATCAACAATCTGTCCAGCCTGTACCGCAATGAACGATGGAAGCAGCTTACTGTTTTTACGCCTGCGCCTGCATTGCTCGACCAGAACCTGCGCATAGTAAAGCTTTCGGGACTGCTGCAATCGTCCAAATACGGAAAGCTGGCCGCTTTTTGCAGGTTTGTATGGAATACTTTTTATTATCCGCTCCAGGCACGCGGGTTCGACCTGCTTATCAGTCCTACCACGCATGGAAGCTTCTCATTGCGCAACCAGATCATCACCATTCATGATCTGCTTTCGCTGCGGTATAAAAACATCAGCGCGCATCAGCGGATCTATTTTAAATACCTGCTGCCCATGCTGGTGTCGAAAGCCAGGCTCATCATTACCGTATCTGAAACCACCAGGCAGGATATTATTCAGTTGCTGAAATGCCCGGAACATAAAGTGCATGTTATTTATAATGGGTATGACCATGACCGTTATTATCCCATCGAAGAAAATAAACAGCGCATCCGCTGGAAATACGGACTGGATAATTATCTGCTGGCAGTAGGGCCAACCTATCCGCACAAAAATTTTGATGTGCTGATCAATGCATACAAAAACCTCGATGAATCCATAAAACATGAATATCCGCTGGCTATTGCCGGCGGAAAAAGACCGTACACCGATCAACTGAAACAGCTCGTAAAAAAACTGAAGCTTGGACATCATGTGCATTTTCTCGGGTATGTTCCCATGGAGCTGATGCCTTCGCTGTATCGCGAAGCGTATGCGCTTGTTTTTCCAAGTCTCTATGAAGGATTCGGGTTTCCGCTGCTGGAAGCAATGGCATGCGGCTGCCCGGTCATCGCATCCAATACTTCGTCCATGCCTGAAGTATGCGGCAATGCCGCTTTATATTTTGACCCCACCAACCCAACCGCCCTTTCCTTGTCCATCGAAAAAATCATCGCAGAAAAATCCCTCCGTACCCAACTGCGAAAAGAAGGATTAATCCAATCTAAAAAATTTTCCTGGGAAAAAACCGCTCAACAATTAAAAAACCTTATCGAAAAGCATTTTCCAAATTCTTAAACACTAAAACGATGTTCGAAATTAGCTGCTCGATCGTCTTATTTCACAACAATGTTGATGAGATAAGAAAGCCCATCGAAAGTTTTCTGAGTTGTTCTAAAAAAGTGAAATTATACCTGGTCGATAATTCTGCAGAGGATACCCTTCGTTATGAATTCATATCCCCGCAGATCGAATATATTTTCACCGGCATGAACCTGGGGTATGGGGCTGGTCATAATCTGGCCATCAAAAAGGCGCAGGGCAATTCGCTTTATCATCTCGTTTTAAATCCGGATATCGAATTCAATCCCCAGATCCTGAATAATCTTTTTTCATTCATGCAAATGAACAGGGAAGTGGGCCTGGTTATGCCCAAGGTATTGTACAAGACCGGCGAGCTTCAGTATCTCTGCAAGAGACTGCCTTCGCCTGCCGATCTTTTTGTAAGACGATTCATGCCGGCCCCGGTGAAATTCCTGTTCAGAAGGCTGCTCGAAACCTACGAGCTCAAGCACAAGGATTATAATTCCATCATGGAAGTGCCCAATCTCTCCGGCTGCTTCATGTTCATCCGCACAGAAGTGTTTGCGAAGGTGGGCCTGTTCGATGAGCGTTATTTCATGTATCTCGAAGATACCGATCTCTGCAGAAGGATCAATGCCCATTACCGCACGGTATACTATCCTGCCGAAACCATCATACATGCCTATGCGAAAGCTTCGTATAAGGATTTCAAGCTGATGCGCTATCATCTGGAATCTTCCATACGCTATTTCAATAAATGGGGATGGTTTAACGACAGAAGCCGCATGCTGATCAATAAAAAACTGGTCAACAGAACCTTTATACCCCAGCTTAAACCGAAAGAACTGGTCACTATCAGTAAATCGGCGCCGGAATTCCTGGTATCGGCAAGACCACAGCCGACCGAACTGGTTATTTCAGAATCATGATGCAAACCCATTCGCATAAAGGAGTATCGGTCATCATCTGCTGCTACAACAGTGCAGGCCGCATCGGCGAAACCCTGCATGCCCTTGCCGGACAGCAGTTCAATGGCAACTGGGAGCTTGTGCTGGTAGATAATGCCTCCACCGACAATACTGCGGCAACAGCGCAGGCAATCTGGGAAGGCCTCGGCGCTCCGGCCTCGCTGCGGGTGCTGTATGAAGCAAATCCGGGATTGACCAATGCCCGCAAAAAAGGCATCAGCGAAGCAGCCTATTCCATTGTGTTGTTTTGCGATGATGATAACTGGCTTTGTGCCGGATATGTTCAGGGTGTGTTTGATATTCTGGAGAACGATCCTTCCATTGCAGCCTGCGGCGGAAAAGGCATTCCTGTTTTTCAAACCGCCAAACCGGTCTGGTTCGACGAATATGCGGAAGTGTTTGCTACCGGGCCGCAAAACCTCAATATCGAAAACGGACGCCTCATTAATTTATATGGAGCGGGAATGGCTGTTCAGAAAAATGTGCTCGGCCAATTGTACCGGTCATTCAGGCCCTGGTTGCTGGGCCGAAGCGGCAACCAGCTCAGCTCTGCCGAAGATATGGAACTCACCTATTGTTTTGTGCTGATGGGATATCAATTGTATTATGCCGACGAACTGAGCTTTTATCACTATCTGCCGAAAGAGCGGCTGACGATGGATTATCTGAAAAAGATCTTCACTGCTTTCGGAACCGACGGCCCTGTACGCAATCTGTATTATGCACAGATCAGCGGCCGGCCGGTACACAAACAGATCAGGCATTGGAGCATGCACCTGGCCCTGGCCGGGTTCAGGCTGTTGAAATATTCCATACATCCTCCGAAAAAATACGGCAGGATGCTCTACTTCCGCTGGAGCCTGGCTTATATCAGGCAGCTATTTATGATCAGAAAAAACCATCGCAGCATCGTTGCCGATATTGCAGCCATAAAGAACGGGCAGGCATCAAAGCCTGTAAAAAAAATTGAACGATACAGCAGTATACATCCGGTAATGCCAGACAGGCTATAAGATGGAGACGAAAAAATTCTATATCAGCTCAAGGGAGGGCGTTATCAGTAAATATTCCTATGATTTCTACCAATATATTTTAAAGGAAAAAGGATATGTTTTCATGAACAGCGCCGAAAGCTTTGCAACCATATTTTCAACGATATCCTCCAAAGACCATGTGCATATTGAAATAGGAACGGTATTGAAAAAGGAAAGCGATATTCTGTTCCGGATGCTGAAGGCCAATTACAAAAGCGTCGCTGTAACCCTTCACAATCCGCCGCTGATAAAATATCCCTTGCGCGAATTCAGGAATTCTTTTTTGAACAGTCTTTCCGGATTCTATGACAAATACATTGACCGGTTCAGGGCCCTCATTCCTTATCTGAAAAAAATCAAATCCATCTATGTGCTTTCGCAGGAAGGATTGGAGAAAGTAAAAAGAATATACCACCTGGAAAACGTATATTACCTGCCTCCTGTTACAAATGCCGCTGCAATAGATGAGATCAAAAAGCAATTTAACAACTGAGCCATGCTTTTTTCCGTGCTTATCGCCAATTACAATAATTCCCGGTTCCTGGGAACCGCACTGAAAAGTGTGCTGGAACAAAGCTATCCCCATTGGGAGATCATTCTGGTGGACGATGGATCGACGGATCATTTTGAAGAGGCCATCAGTCCGTTCAAGGCAGACAAGCGGATCAGGATATTCCGCAATGATAAAAACGAAGGCTGCGGTTATACCAAAAGAAAATGCGCCGTACATGCTTCGGGATCGGTACTGGCCTTTCTCGATCCCGACGATGCCCTGCACCCGGAAGCGCTGGGCATCATGATGCAGGCCCACCGGGAAAGGCCCGAATGCAGCCTCATCTATTCCACACATTATGTTTGCAACGATGCGCTGATCGCCAAAAGGATCGCCGATTATCCACGGGCCCTGCCGCCGCAAACCACTTACCTGCTTTTACACGACGGGAGCATTCACCATTTTGCTTCATTCAAAAAAAACGCTTACCTGCAAACATCAGGCATCTCTCCGTTGAATAACAAAGCGGTCGACCAGGACTTGTATTACAAGCTGGAAGAGACCGGAGCGGTTTTCTTCATCAATAAATCCCTGTACTATTACCGCATTCATCGCGACAGTATTTCCAATATGGGCAAAGAAGCGGAAGCAGTGCTGCATCACTATTCCATCATCGAAGAAGCCTGCCTGCGCAGGATGGCTAAATGGAGGTCGGCCCAATTGCCCGATTCCAGATACTGGATCAAAAAATACAGGACACAGTATCACAAAACAAGAATGTTCCGCAGTTTCAGAAAAAAGCAATGGCTCTCATTTTTCAGCAGCATGCTCGTTTTCCCATTCGTAGGCGGATGGGGCAACCTGATCAGCTATTGCAGAAAATTGCCAAAGGAAGGATTTGCCATAGTTAAAAAATCATTCACCGGTAATTATGAAATAAAAGCGTGAACCCCTATTTACCCGCATGAGACTTGCCCAGATCATATTGGCCCATAAGAACCAGGATCAGTTGATGAGACTGATCAACAGGCTTTCTCATCCCTGCGTGGATTGCTGGGTGCATGTCGATAAAAAGTCCACAACCATTGACCGCGCTGCGCTGGCCAGGCTCAAAAACGTTTATCCCGTTCAGCCCGGCATCGATGTAAAATGGGCAGGCATCAGTCTGCTGAAAGCCATGCTCAACAGCATGGATGCCGTGATGAACGCAAAGTCCTACGATTATATCCATTTTCTCAGCGGGCAGGATTATCCTTTGCTGGCGCCGGAGCTTTTCCTGGATTATCTTGAAGAGCATAAAGGAACCGAATTCATCGGGAACAGGCCTTATGAAGAATCGAAACAGAATATCCTCCGGTTCAGGCAATATCATTTTCCCGATTTCTCTTTCCCGGGGAAACCAGCATTCGAGCGAATGGTAAATACCATATTGCCGGAAAGAAAATTCCCCTATGATTTCAGCATCAGAAAAGGCCCGCAATGGATGGCGCTCACTACCGAAGCGGTTGAATACATACTTCAATTTGTTTCAGCCAACCCAAAGTATCTTCGTTATTTCAGGTGGGTGATGGCCTCGGATGAATTTTTTTTCCAGACAATTCTTTACAATTCTCCATTCAGGCAGAGGATGAAGAACCAGATCTTTCATTATATAGATTGGTCTGAACAAAAAAAGAGCCCCAAAACCCTTACCGCGAAGGATCTGAACAATATTCTCAGATCCGATCTGTTCTTTGCCAGGAAATTCGATACATCGGTCGATGCTGCTGTGCTGGATGTACTGGACAAAAGAATACTTTCCTTTTCAGTTAAATAAAAAACATGAACGCGCAGGAGCTGATCCATTCAATTTTTGAAAAGAAACTGGTATTCGATGAGCAGGGCAATTCCTACCCGCTGAATAACTCTGCGGTCAGGCCGGAAGAAGGAGCGTTTTTGAAAAATATCATTGAGCAATACCATTTCGCCAATACCATCGAGATCGGGTGCGCTTACGGCATCTCCTCGCTGTTCATTTGCGCTGCGCTCGGGCAGCAAAGCCATCCTCATCATACGATCATCGATCCTTCGCAACAATCGGTCTGGAAAAATATCGGCGTCAGTAATTTAAAAAGAGCAGGCATTCCTTTTTTTCAGCTCATTGAAAAGCCCTCTGAAATTGCTCTGCCCTGCCTGCTGGCTGAAGGAAAAAAATTCGAGCTCGGCTTTATCGACGGCTGGCATACTTTCGACCATACCCTGATCGATTTTTTTTATCTGAACCGGCTCATAGAACCCGGCGGCATAATCATCATCGACGATATCGATCTGCCGCCCGTTAATAAAATGATAAGATATGTGCTGAACTATCCTGCCTATAGACCGGTGGGGCATGTTAGCATATCCGCTTCTGTCAAAAGAAAAATTTTCGATTCATTCATTAAAGCCCCTTTCCGATTGATATCGGGATTGATGCCTGAAAAGATCAGGTATGAGATCTTTTCAGGCAAGACCATCAAAACCGATGAAGCCCTGAATCTCAACTCATCCATGATCGCTTTGCAAAAGACCGGGCCCGATGAAAGGTCATGGGATTGGTTTAAGGATTTTTAATGATCGTTCCATGCAGAAATTAATTGTCTCTTTTGCTCTTGGATTGTTTTTTCATTATGCTGTTGCGCAGGATCTGAGCCGCTATACCCTCTCCTGGCAGGATGATTTCAACGGAACCCATCTCGATACCGGCAAATGGGATTACCGGCAGCTCAACCTCATAAGGAACAATGGGGTCTCTTATGACAGCCTGGTGAAATCGAATGTGACGCTGAACAATGGCATACTGAGCCTTGCCGTTGATCATGTCAGGGGCAACCTGTTCAGCGCATCGATGATCTCTACCGAAAAGCATCCCCGATACTGGATAAAAGATGGATACCTGGAGATCAGGGCGCAGTTGCCCCCGGGTTATGGTTGCGCTTCCGCTTTCTGGCTGCAATCGCCTGCTGTGAACAGGGA
>CAYYZJ010000203.1:0-4245 GCA_964475615.1 uncultured Flavitalea sp.
ATTTAATGATTTGAAAATATGGGAAGGTATATCACCTTCTAACTTCTCATTTGATACAGCAGGAACTGAATTGGCATTTCTTGCCTATAATTCCGGTAAACGCGATAGCCTATGTATTCAATATTACAAATCGGGAATGCAGAAAACCGATTGCCTGTTAAGCGACCGCTCGAATGATATTTATGGAAGATATTCAATATTCCCTGGTGACCTATGGTTTAGTCAAAACGGAAATTACTTGATATTTCAATTGAAGAAGAATAAACCTCATGCCAACAATCTTGGATATTCAAATGTGAGTATTTGGAAATATGATGAAAGGAACCTTCAGTCGGAGCAAATGGCGCCAGGTTATCCGTTTAATGCGAACGAAAAATTATATGTTTCTATAAACTGCGAAAATAGAAAGATAGTTCAGGTTTCTGAGGCAGGAGAAGAATTTAGAAATAGAGAGAACGCGAATAACTATGGGCTAGTCATTAAAGTGACTCCCGATAACGGCTATTATAACAGCAATTACAAACCTTCTTTATATGTATGCTCGTTAAAGGATGGAACAAGACACGCTGTTTTCCAAAGAAAAGAGGTGTATGGTACATATCAAATGTCGCCTGGTGAAAAATTTGTTGTCTGGTTCGATCCCGACAGTCTTTGTTATTTTAGCTATGATATTGCTTCGAATACTACCCGGAATATTACCAGCTTGGCGCCTGCCCTCTTTTATGATCAGGAAGCGAAACGAATAGGCGGTCGTAACATTGCTTTTGGTATTGCGGGCTGGCAGAACGACGGGCAATCGGTGTATCTCTATGATCAATATGATATATGGAAAATTGATTCAAAAGGCATTAATCCGGCGGTGAATATTACAAACGGATACGGTAGGAAACACCAGATCATTCTGGGTCTGGCAAATTTGGATCCGTATAATGTTAATATTATAACCACCCCCAATGACACCTTATGGGTGACCGGATACAGCAGAGAGACGAAAATGAACGGGTTTTTAAGGGTGCCTCCTGTTTTGGCAAAAGATCCGGTAATGATGTGCTTTGATTCCTGTTACTTTTATATAGCAAGGGCTAATTCAATGGGCTATTGGGGAATTGCCGACGGATACATGGTGAAAAAGGCGAAGTATGCCACGCAGTTTCTGTTTCGGCGCATGACAGCAAGTGAATACCCTAATCTCTATACTACCGTAGATTTTAAGCAAGTTAAAAAGATAAGTGACCTGGAACCCGAGAAGCAATATAATTGGCTGGCAGATCAGTTAATAAGTTGGAAGGGCACAGATGGTACACCTTTGCAGGGTATTCTATATAAACCGGAGAATTTTGATTCAACAAAAAAATATCCAGTCATATTCAATTATTACGAGCGCCGCAGTGATGAATTACATAAGTATTTATTTCCGGATTTTTCTCATGACGAAATAAATATTCCATACTATGTAAGTAACGGCTACCTGGTATTTGTTCCGGACATTCATTATGAACCTGGGCGTGTGGGACAGGGAGTACTTAATTCTGTAATCTCTGCTGCTCATTATTTATCCGCTTTTCCGTGGGTTGATTCTACAAAACTTGGGCTTCAGGGGCATAGTTTCGGAGGATACGAAACCAATTTTATTATTAGTCATTCACATCTTTTTGCCGCGGCTTGTTCAGCTGCCGGAATAGCCGACCTGATAAGTATTTATGATCAATTGGTCTTTCCATGGGGCTCCGATTTTCATAAATTTTTTGAAGATGGAACTCAAGCAGCTCCTTTTGGGATTGGAATAACACCTTGGACAAGACCCGATCTTTATATGAAGAATTCACCCATTTTCTTCATCAACAGTATTACTACTCCGGTGCTCTTGATGCAGGGAGATCAAGATGCGCGTGTTCCTTTTGCTCAAGGAATTGAAATGTATCTCGCTTTAAGGCGGGCAAATAAGAAGGCGTGGCTATTGCAATATGGAAAAGCCAATCATTCTTTATTTGATGATGATACGAAGGACTATTCCATTCGCATGAAACAATTCTTCGATTATTATCTGAAAGGTGCCCCTCCGCCAAAATGGATGGTAGAAGGCATACCTGCATCTATGAAAGGAATTGATTTAGGCTATGAATTAATGCCCGGTCGGGTACCTTAATATAATCTAAAGTCGAATATTTCAAGCTAGGTTATAAATTATAAAACTATGACAACATTAAAAAAAATATTTTATTGTTTGCTTGGTACTTATGCCATCTTTGCAACTCAACATGCAAGTGCCCAGCAGCAAGACCCCTCCCATTGGACATTTTCCACTAAAAAAATAAGCGCTACTTCCTTTGAATTACATTTTACTGCCGTCATCAATGCAGACTGGCATATCTATGCCCAACAGCAACCCAAAGATGCGGTGGCACAACCTACGGTGATTGCCCTTGCCAAAAATCCCTTGGTGGAGACAGTTGGCAAACCCAAAGAGATCGGAGAAAAGCAATTGCAAAAGCTGGAAGAGGTTGGTATTACACAGTATTACTACACCGGTAAAGTGGATTTTGTGCAAACGATTAAACTAAAAACACCTGTCAGAACCAATGTAACAGGCACGATCACTTATATGACCTGTACCGATGAAATGTGCCTTCCGGTAAAGACCATTCCTTTTAATGTAAAAATCTCCAATTGATATGCTGTGTAAGATAAAACACGATACCTTAACGCTTGTCATAACAGCTATTCTTTTCTCTACCAGACCATATGCTCATGCGCAGGCAGGTGTGACAAAACATGTTATTCTCATCAGCATTGACGGCTTTCACCCCGATATGTACCTGGATAAAAGCTGGCCTACACCTAATTTACGGGAACTGATGAAGGCCGGCACTTATGCAGGTCATATGCTCAGTGTTTTCCCAGTTTATACTTATCCCAGCCATACAGCCATGCTTACCGGGGCTTTACCAGCGAGGTCAAAGATCAGTGGATGCCGGCAATGTAATTGATTATAATTTGTCGGAAATCTGGAACAATGAGCATCCAGATGATCGCGCTACGGAGGTGAGGAATCACACTGTTCCTAAAGGTATCTTTGAAGAAATTGAAACCAACGCAACGGGCAAGCTCGACAGTACTAATATGAGCGACGGTTATTTAAGCTTAGATGAAAATGCAGGCCGCATAGCGGCTTATATTTTCAAAAAATACAAGCCCGGTTTTCTCGCCCTGCACTTTGCAGAAGTGGACGGCTTTGAGCACGAACAGGGAAGGGATGGTGACAGTGTGCGTTTGGCCGTCGAAGCCAATGACAGGGCTATCGGGGATGTTATGGAGGCGGTAGCACAATCGGGTGTACAGGATAGTACAACGGTTATCATTGTTGGCGATCATGGCTTTTCCACTATTCACGAAGTGATGCCAATATGCTGATTGGGGATGTTCCTGCAATGTTTATTGCAGCAGGTGGTTCCTGTTTCCTGTATCGTTATGCTGATACAAAAAAAGAAGATATACCTGTTATTGTTCAAGCAGTAAAGGATAGCTTAAACAAGCTGCCTGCTGACAAACGAAAACTGTACCGCATCATTGACCGTAAGGAATTAGACCGGATGAGTGCGGACAGTGCAGCTATATTGGCTTTGGCGGCACAACCGGGATTAGTATTCAGCGGGTGCAACCGCACCAAAGCAGACTGAAAATCACGGGCCGGGAACATTGATACAAAACAATAAACTGGAAGGCGTCTTTATTCCAACCAGCAGTGGGCACCATGGCTATGATCCGAACATTCCCGATATGTGGACAGGGTTTATCGCTTATGGAACAGGTATTAAGAAAGGCGGAACGATCAAGGAGTTAAGCGAAACGGATATTGCTCCACTGATCGCAAAGCTGCTAGGCGTTAAATTTAAGACGCCCGATGGGAAGTTGGTACCCGGCATATTAGAAGATGAATGAAAATCCAATAAATAATAAAACCAATAAGCGCCGGGTATTAATGGAAAAGCCTTATTTACTGACATTACAACCGAAGAACAATAAAACAGAAACTATTGTATTAGATACAGTGAACAATGAACAACAGTTATCGGTCAAATCCCGCTGGATATATATGGCGAATGACTAGCTTTTTAGACAAATAAAGAAAAAGATGTTTTTCTCATGTACAATTTGAAGTACAACGGGGTTTCTTCTCCAGGACGACCCCTCATTTTAAGGCCTATGCCATGGGCCATTGAAAGACTGGAAAATATTACCGTCTTC
>CAYYZJ010000204.1:0-8773 GCA_964475615.1 uncultured Flavitalea sp.
CGTTTTGTCTTCGCCGGGGCAGATCTCATCTCGCTTGATGTACAATTGAATTCTTCCCGAACTGTCCTGCAGAACAGCAAATGAAGCCTTGCCCATATCGCGTATACTCATGATGCGGCCGGCAAGACAAACACCGGCAAAATCGGCCTTGTTCTCTTCGCCTTTATAATGCGATTTGATGTATGCTGCATTATTGTTTACAGGATACAGCGGGGCAGGATAAGCGTCAAAGCCCAGCTTTTGCAATTCCGCCAGCTTTTCCCGCCTGATGATCTCCTGCTCCGATAAATGGGATGTGATCGCCATAGTCAAAACGTTTCAAAAAAATGTCGTGCAAAGGTAATTGGGATTTGGGGATTTTATTACAAATCTCAACGTTGCAAAGCGAATGGCAAGTGCTGGTAGCGAAAGAGGTTTGCTTTCCCACTCGCCGCTAACCTGATCATATTGAAAGCAGCACCTGCCAGGCCTGCGCTGTTTTTCCTGCTTCGAGCAAAGCCTTTGCATAGCGATGCAGTTCCAACTCCATTTCTTCCGGGTCGGCGGAATAGTATTGAAAAATATTTTTAAGGCGCTCATCATCGAATGCAGGATCGATATCGGGCATTCGATGTACATTGGCCAGTTGGCCGAGATTATTGCCGCTGAGTATTTTGCTGTTGCGGATGGAAGCAGGCAATGCATCCAGCCCGATGCCGGGCTCGGTATTGGGTTTCTCAACAAGAAACAGATTGCTTTCATCCACCCTGCAATACCAGTTGCCGCCAAGCCTCGCTACATGATGCAGTTTTTTCTGGTCGATTGCTTTGTTTTCATCGAGAATGCTATCGTTGATGTGCATGTACAGCACTTCGCAGATCACCAGGTTGCCTGCGCCTGCTTCTGCGCCCAGCGCTTTCACTTCTGTTACGCGGCATTCCATGTTGACCTTGCTTTCCTTTACCAGCGGCGGCTTTACGGCTATTGCCGGCGCCGCAGTAAAGCCTGCCTTGATGAATTCATTCACTCCTTTCGGATATTCGCAGCTGGCCAGGCTTGTCTGCTGCACCATATCGTAATCGACAATATTGATCACGGTTTCGGGAACTTCGAGCACATTCTGAAAACTGTGCTTGGTGGTATTGTCGCGCCCTCTTCGCAAAGGAGAAAAAATAACGATGGGCGGATTGAGGGAGAAGAGATTAAAAAAGCTGAAGGGGCTGAGATTCACATTGCCCTGCCTGTCGATGGTGCTGGCAAAGCATATCGGCCTCGGTGCAATGGCATACTGCAGGTAACTTTGCTTTTCGGCATATTTCAGTGTTTTCAGATCGAGGATCATAGCGATTTTTTTTCCGAGAGTAAAGAAAAATCATCTTCTTCGGTTACTATCGTGTTGCTTAATATGCCCAATCCGTCGATCTCCAGCTCTACCACATCGCCTTCCTGCAGCCATTGTTCCGCATAATCGGGGTCGTTCAATTTTCCCGTGCCGTTCAGCTCCAGGAAGCAGCCGGTGCCGACGGTGCCGCTGCCGATGATATCGCCGGGATACAGATCGGCGCCGTATGAAGCCCTTTCGATGAGTTCGGCAAAAGTCCAGTCCATATCGCCGAGATTGCCGTCGCTCACCTGGCTGCCATTTACGCGGCATTGCATGCGGAGGTTCCAGTTCTTTCCGGTATGTCCCGGTTTGGCGGGCAATTCCAGCGACTGCAGTTCATCGAGCGTTACCAGCCAGGGGCCGATGGCGGTGGCAAAATCTTTTCCTTTGGCAGGGCCCAGGTTGAGGAGCATTTCTTCAGCCTGCAATTGCCTTGCGCTGAAATCATTCATGATCATCAGTCCGCCGATATATTCATCGGCCTGCGATGCGCGGATATTCCGGCCGGGGCGGCAGATCACGATGGCTGCTTCCAGCTCGAAATCGAGTTTGTGAAAATGATCGGGCATGCAGCGGATATCGCCGGGCCCCTGAACGCTGTGGTGATTGGTAAAATAAAATACAGGGTATTGGTCGAACTCGGGGATCATAGGCACTTTGCGGTTGCGGCGGGCAGCAGCAACATGCTGGCGGAATGAATACCCGTCGCGGCAGGAGGAAGGAAAAGGAATGGGGGCCAGCACCGTTACCGAATCGTAGGGAATGCCTTTGGCTTTTGAGATCCTGCCTTCCTGGATGGATATTTCGCCGGCCCGGGCAATGAGCAGGCAATCGTCCCAGTAATTCAGGAACATGCCCATGGTATTGGGCAGGTCGGGATGGATGAACTCCATGTCGAATAGCAACCCATCGGCCAGTATGGCCAGTTGATCGTGGTCGCCTTTCAGATAGGAAACGAGCTTCATAAGAAATGTGAAAATATGAAAATGTGGGGAATGTGAAAATGAGTGACAGTTTCTTAGATTTATGCGATGAAATATATGCTGATCTTTTTGTTGACCGCTTGCGCTACCGGTATGGCACAGCCGAAAACGGATAAGTTCCTGGAAAGCCTCATCAAAAGCCAGGCATCTCCTCAACTGAAAATGATCCTGCAGCATCCCGATTCTTTCCGTTACCAGATCGTCTATACTCAAATCGATCGCGACAAGCATAACCGGCCTCATTTCCACAATTATTATTACCGGGTAGACCCCGATGAATATTTCAACCCGGCATCTACCGTGAAGATGCCGCTTGCTTTTCTTGCATTGGAAAAGCTGAACGGACTGAAGCAATACGGGGTCGATAAGTTCAGCGCTATGATCACTGACAGCGCCTGGCCGGGACAAACAAAAGTAACCACAGACAGCAGCGCCGCCGATACACTGCCTTCCATTGCCCAATATATCCGGAAAATTTTCCTGGTCAGCGACAATGATGCCTATAACCGCCTCTATGAATTCCTGGGACAGCAAACGATCAATGAAAGGTTATGGCAGATGGGATATAAAGATATTCGTATTACCCGGCGTTTTGTGCGGGCCGATGAAGAAGCGAACCGCCATACCAATCCCATCCGGTTCATGCATGACGGCAAATTACTCTATGCGCAGCCGGCGGCCGTCAGTACCGTGAATTTCGATTTCAGCAGGCAGGTCAGCATCGGCCATGCGCATTATGATGCTGATGACAAGCTCATCCCGGAGCCTATGGATTTTACCCGGCACAATAATATTTCGCTGGAAGACCTGCAGCAGATCCTGAGCTCGGTATTATTTCCTGAATCTGTGGAAAAAAAGCAACGGTTTGGCCTGACCGAAGATGATTACCGCTTTCTCTATCAGTATATGTCGGAATATCCCTCCGAAAGCCATTACCCGCACTATGATACGGCCGAATATTTCGACAGCTATACGAAATTTTTTATGTTCAAATCGGGCAGAACGCCTGTACCACATTATATCCGGATCTTCAACAAGCCGGGCTGGTCTTACGGATTCCTGACCGATGTTGCCTATATCGTTGATTTTAAAAACAAGCTGGAATTCATGCTCAGCGCGGTGATCTATGTGAACAGCGACGGCATACTGAACGACGACAAATATGAATATGAAGAAACCGGGTATCCCTTTTTCAAGGAGCTGGGAAATATCATTTACAAATATGAACTGGGAAGGCAAAGAAAACATCGGCCCGGGCTCGATCAATTCGAACTGCCGCATAATTAACCTGTTGTAAAAATTTGGGGATTTTGGCAAACCCTTTGGGTCAGGAATTGTTATTTAATTTAATCGATAGCATTCAGAAAGTAATTGATCCATGGAGCGGCCAATAAGACCTATATTTCAGAAAGAGGAATCGGATATATTGTTTCAGCGCATCAAACAGAGGGTGAACCGGACCGTTAGGGAGCTGGCACCTCAAAGGCAGAAGTACATTCTGCTGAAAGCTTTTTTGTTTCCTGCGCTTTACATCCTGCTTTATGCGCTTGCCTTGATCTATGGCAAGAATGCCTTTGTTTTTTATTCCTGTTATTTCGGGCTGGGCGTTATGCTGGTGGCTATCTTCCTCAATCTCATTCACGATGCCGTGCATGGCGTGGTGTTCAGGAATAAGAAATGGAATGAGCTCCTGGTATATTTTTTCGATCTCATGGGCGCCAACAGCTATATCTGGAGGCTGAGGCATACCCGGCTTCATCATAATTATCCCAATATCATGGGCTGGGACAGCGATATCGAGCAAAGCGGACTGGCGCGTGTATTTCCGCATGGCGCTTTTTCAAAAATTCATCGCTATCAGCATATTTACCTGCCTTTTCTTTATCCGTTTTATTTACTCAACTGGCTGCTGGTGCGGGATTTCAAGGATTTCTTCAACCGGAAAAAAATTGTCTGGAAGATCGTGGATATTCCGCGCTCCGAGTTCGTGAAGCTTTTTTTGCTGAAAGGATTCTTTTTATTTTATACGATCTTTCTTCCCCGAATGGTATTGCATATCAGTTGGGGTCGGGCCATCGCCGCTTTCCTCATCATGATCTTTACGGCAAGCATTATTTCCCTGATCGTATTGCTGTTTCCGCATGCCAATACCGAAAGCGAATTTCCGTTGCCCGATGAACAAAATAAAATGCCGTATAGTTGGCATATCCATCAACTGCGCAATACCAACGATCTTACGCACGACAACTGGTTCATCCGGTTTTTCCTGGGCAGCTTCAATTATCATGTGGCTCATCATCTTTTTCCTTCGGTGAACCATGTATACTATCCGGATATCACGCGCATCATTAAGGAAGAGGCTGAAAAGAATAATCTTCCTTACAGGGCTTATTCGCTGGGCACTGCATTGCTCAATCACTATAAACTGCTGAAACAAAACCGGATCAACGAGAATATCTTTGAGGAAACCATGTAGGGATTTAATATTTAACAGGTAAGATTTAATATTTATTTTTGCAGATCAATAAGCAGGAAATGAAATTCGAGAAAATCCACAATAAAGGACAGGCGCAGTTGTTCAGGAACCAATACCTGGAAATGCTTACCAAAACGCATCCTTTGGTGATCTGGGGCATGTACCTGCCCGTTATAGTCCTGATGCCTTATTATAGTTCGGTGCAACTGGGATTTTCCTGGCTTCGCATATCCCTCACCTTTATAGCCGCGCTTTTTTTCTGGACATTCTTTGAATACATCATGCATCGTTTCGTATATCATTATGTAAGCGATAGTCCGAAGATGCAGAAATTCATTTATACCATGCATGGCAACCATCATCATTATCCGCGCGACAAGCAGCGCCTGTTCATGCCGCCCTTGCCGAGCCTCATCCTCGCCTCCGCTATTTTTTTGCTGATGTACCTGATCATGGGTTTGAATGTGTTCATGTTCTTTCCTGGATTTTTGCTGGGATATCTTTTATACGGCAGCATGCACTATGCCATTCATGCCTGGAACCCGCCATTCAAATGGATGAAGCCGCTCTGGCGCAATCATCATCTCCATCATTATAAGGACGAACATCGCGGTTTCGGCGTAAGCAACACCCTCTGGGATCGCATCTTCGGCACTATGTTCGATCTGAAAAAAGAAAAAGAGGATAAGGAGAAGGTGAGGGAGTTGAGGTTTGGGAAGTGAGGCGGGATACGAGATGCGAGATGCGGGGTACGAGATACGAGTATAGTATAATACAATTTATCCCGCATCCTGCATCTCGTATCTCGCATCCCGCATCTCGTACCCCGCATCAAACACATACCTGTACGTCCTATGCACCTTCTCCTTCTTCGCTCCCGTGGCTTCGTGCAGGGCTATCATTTTTTGATTGAAATCGCCGACCCAGGCCAGTTCTACGCCTTTAATGGTATTTCTTGGGAGGACTTCCTTTTGAAGACATCTGATTAATGCTGATTCGATGCCGTGATTCTGGAATTTCTTTTTGCATCCCATGATCACAATACGCAGCCGGTCGATCCTGGTAGTGTTGCGATACCAGAGGAATTTCAGCTTCTCCCAAAGCCCGAATTTTCCGTTGAGGTATTTGAGGATCTGGTTAATGTCGGGAAGGCAAAGTATAAAAGCAATGGGCTCGCCCTGGTAATAAGCATACCAGATTATCTTTTCATCCATGATCGGGCGCATCTGGCGGAATGATTCCCTGATGGTACCCGGTTCAATAGGCGTGAAATTGGCGAACTCGTTCCAGGCATCATTATAGATCTCGGAAAAATCCTTAAAATATTTTTCTTTATTCCTGATGGAAAAGTGCTCGAATGAATAGCCCGGTTTATTCATCACCCAGTCGGAGATCTTGGTAAAGCGCTCGGGAAGCGGGATCTCTGCATTCAGGAAATTGGTGTACTGGTCATAGATCTTCTGAAATCCATACGATTCAAAAAAACCGGCATAATAAGGCGGGTTATAATTCATGCCGAAGCTCGAGGGCTTGAACCCCTCTACCAGCAATCCCCAGTATTTATCGTTCTCACCGAAGTTGATGGGGCCGTCCATGGCCTGCATGCCCCTTGCTTTCAGCCATTCCCTGGCCTTATCGAAAAGGCAGTGTGCTGCGTTGCAGTCTTCTATGCATTCAAAAAAACCCATTCCCCCTGTGGGCTGCGGATTTTTATATGCTTTTTCTTTATTGATAAAGGCCGATATGCGGCCGATTGTTTTGCCGGCATTGTTCAGCAGGATAAACCTTGAACATTCGCCATGCGAAAAAAAATGATTGCGATGGGGATCGAAAATAGCGGCGATATCATCGTCGGGCGGACAGATCCAGTTGGGATCGTTTTTATAAAGGGTTCTGGGCAGATCAATAAATTGCTTAGCGGTTCGTTTGTCGGTTACTTCCAGGATCTGCATAAAATTATGCTTATGTATTTGATTCCGGTTTTAATTATACAATTCCCCGGTCAATAATGTTCGATCACGCCGAGGCCAAATAAAGCAAAATCATATTTCACCGGGTCCAGCTTATCCAATTTACGCAAATGCGCAGTGAGTTCCAATGCAGCCTGCCAGTCGGTTTGATTGCGGGTAACCAGTCCAAAGCGCTTGGCCACCCGGGCAACATGCAGATCGATGGGACAAACCAGTTGGGCAGGCGAAATATTTTTCCAGATTCCAAAGTCAACACCGCTATTATCATGCCGCACCATCCAGCGCAGGAACATATTGAGGCGTTTGCAGGAACTTTTTTTGGCAGGCAGGGAAATATGCTTGCGTGTTCGCGCAGGCGCATCTTCCAGTGAAAAAAAATAATGATGAAATCCGTTCAGCGCTTTTTCCATTGTGTCGTCATTGTTATCCATCCATTGCGTGAATGCTGTTTCCAGCGAATCGTGATGCGTATAATGGAATTGCAGGAACGAAACAAAATACAACAGGTCGGTGGCATTGAACGTGCGGTGCCTGAATTGCGTTAATCTTTTCAATCCTGCATCATTATGATGAAGACAAAATGCATGGGGCGAATTGTCCATCAACTGCATCAGCTCTTCCGATTTCCTGATAATGCCGGTCCTGTTGCCCCAGGCAAAAACAGCGGCGAAAAAACCGGCGATCTCGATATCCTGTTTTTTGCTGAAGCGATGCGGAATGCAAATAGGATCGCCGGGAATGAAGGCAGGGCGATTGTATTCATCGGCTTTTCTGTTAAGAAAATCTTTTAAGTCCATAGTGGAAAATGTGGAAATGTGAAAATGTGAGGAATGTGAAAATGTGAGGAATGTGGAAATGTAAGAAATGAAAGCGGGAAATGTTGCTATCAAAAATTTCCACATTTCCACATTTCTCACATTCCCTCGATCGCCTGTTTTAGATCATCGATCAAATCATCTGCATCTTCAATGCCGATGCTGAGGCGGATCAGTGAATCGCTCAATCCGTTTTTGATCCGCTCTTCCCGGGGTATCGAGGCATGGGTCATGGTTGCGGGATGATTGATCAGCGATTCCACGCCGCCCAGGCTTTCCGCCAGTGCAAATATGTTGGTGGCCGACAAGACCCTTTTTGCTTCTTCTTCCCGCTCATCCTTCAGTTCAAAGCTCATCATGCCACCGAATCCGCGCATTTGTTTTTTGGCGACGGCATAACCGGGATGATCTTCAAATCCGCACCAATACACTTTGCCTACTTTGGGATGGCTGCGCAGGAAATGCGCGATCTTTTCCCCGTTCTCATTATGCCTTTGCATGCGCACATGAAGCGTTTTCAGTCCGCGAAGCACCAGGAAGCAATCCTGCGGGCCGGGAACGGCGCCGCAGCTTTTCTGGATAAAATACAATTGCTCGCGAAGGGCTGCATCTTTTACGACCAGGCAGCCATGGATCACATCGCTGTGGCCGCCGAGATATTTGGTGGCGGAATGAAGCACGATATCTGCGCCCAGGTCGAGCGGATTTTGCAGGTAGGGAGAAGCGAATGTATTATCTACGCAGGTTAAAATATTTTTCGGCTTGGCAATGGCCGTAACAGCGGCAATATCCACGATGTTCATGAGCGGGTTGGTGGGCGTTTCCGTCCAGATGAGTTTAGTATGCTCATTGATATAAGGCTTTATGGCTTCAGCATCCTGCATGTTCACATAATGAAATTTGATGCCATATTTCGCAAATATCTTCGTGAACAGGCGGTAAGTGCCTCCGTACATATCGCTGGCTGCAATGACCTCATCGCCCGGTTCCAGCAATTTGATCACGGCGTCGGTGGCAGCCACTCCGCTGCCGAAACAAAGTCCGTATTTGCCGTTCTCGATAACAGCCAGGGCTTCTTCCAGCACCTTGCGGGTGGGGTTTTGCGAACGGGCATACTCATATCCTTTATTTTTTCCGGGCGCCGATTGCACATAAGTAGAGGTTTG
>CAYYZJ010000205.1:0-2685 GCA_964475615.1 uncultured Flavitalea sp.
AGGAGTGGTCGACCTGATCAAGATGAAAGGCATTATCTGGCACATGGAAACAGAAGGAATGACCTTCGACGAGATCGACGTGCCCGAAGATATGCTCGATGAAGTAAAGGAATGGAGGGGAAAGCTGATCGAAGCAGTAGCCGAATACGACGATACCCTGCTGGAGAAATTCTTCGAAGATCCCAACAGCATCACCGAAGATGAAGTTCATGAAGCCATCCGCAAGGCCACCATCGACCTGAGCATTGTGCCGATGATGTGCGGTTCTTCATTCAAGAACAAAGGCGTGCAGACCATGCTCGATGCCGTTTGCCGCTACCTGCCTTCTCCGGTGGATATCGCTGCGGCTACCGGCACCGACCCGAATACCGGAGAAACGATAACCCGCAAGGCCGATGCAAAAGAGCCTTTCTCTGCACTGGCTTTCAAGATCATGACCGATCCTTTCGTGGGCCGTCTGGCATTCTTCCGCTGTTATAGCGGCCATCTCGATGCAGGTTCTTATGTGCTGAATGTAAGGAGCGGCAAGAAAGAACGCATCAGCCGCATCATGAAGATGTTCGCCAACAAGCAGAACCCCATCGACTTTATTGAAGCCGGCGATATCGGAGCGGCAGTTGGTTTTAAGGAGATCAAGACAGGAGATACGCTTTGTGATGAGAATCATCCCATCACACTCGAAAATATGTTCATTCCCGAACCGGTGATCGCCATTGCGGTTGAGCCTAAAACGCAGGCCGATGTTGACAAGATGGGCATGGCCATTGCCAAGCTGGTGGAAGAAGATCCCACGTTGAGGGTGAATACGGATGAAGATACCGGCCAGACCATCCTGCGCGGCATGGGTGAGCTTCACCTGGAAATCATTATCGACCGTATGCGCCGCGAATTCAAGGTGGAAGTAAACCAGGGTGCGCCCCAGGTGGCTTATAAAGAAGCATTCACTGCTACCATTGAACACCGCGAAGTGCTGAAAAAGCAGACCGGCGGCCGTGGTAAGTTCGCCGATATCCAGTTCGCGATCGGGCCTGCCGATGAAGAATGGCTGAAAGAAAATGAAGGCAAGAACTTCCAGTTCGTGAACGATATTTTCGGAGGCGCCATTCCCAAGGAATTCGTTCCGGCTATTCAGAAAGGTTTTGAAACCTCCATGACCACCGGCGTGCTGGCAGGTTATCCGATGACCAATATGAAAGTGCGGGTGTTCGACGGAAGCTATCACGATGTGGATTCCGATTCCATGAGCTTCGAGCTCTGCGCCAAATCGGGCTTCCGCGAAGCTGCGCGCAAGGCAAAGCCCGTTCTCCTGGAGCCGATCATGAAAGTGGAAGTGCTGACCCCCGATCAATACATGGGCGATGTAACGGGCGACCTCAACCGCCGCCGCGGCATACTCGAAGGCATGGACAGCAGGGCCAACCTGCAGGTCATCAAGGCCAAGGTTCCCCTGAGTGAAATGTTCGGATATGTTACCCAGCTTCGCTCCATGAGTTCGGGCCGCGCTACATCCACGATGGAGTTCTCGCACTATGCGCCTGCTCCCAATAACGTGGCGGAAGAAGTGATTGCAAAAGTGAAAGGAAAGAAAGTGAGTGCGTAAATGTTGTTTAATGTATAAATAAAGCCCTGCTTATTGAGCGGGGCTTTTGTATTTTGATAAATACCACTAAAAGGGTAGTGAATATTCTGTAGCTTTGGAGTAAATTTGGGGATGAATACTTCTGAACCAAAACTCTACACTATTCTTCGTCAAAAATTCAGCGAGCAGGATACTGTTGAGTTGGTTCATTCCGTTAAATCCATGATCAAACAAGAAGTGAACGAACAGGCAAATATATTTCTCACCAAAGAAGATAAAGTCGATTTGATCGATCGGATCGATATTTTCAAAACCGATGTGGTTAATCGTATTGAAACCATTAAAGCCGATCTCATTGACCGCATTCACAAATCCAAAACCGAAACCATCATCTGGATAGTCGGCGTCGGCATTCTGCAATTCGTCCTCTCCATCATCAGCAAAAAGATACTGTAACCTCACAGGCAATAAGTTCCGGTTAACAAAATGGCCATCCCCATCCATGTTCCGGAATTGCGGTATATTTAGGTATATCAAACCATCTATTATGAAAAAACAATTAACCCGGTCAATCCTGCTTATCGGCATGCTGCTGGCTGTTGCCAATGCCGCTTCCGCCCAGCATTATGTAAAGGCCAGGCCAACGAGGCCGCCTGCAGTGAACAGGCCGCCCGGCCGTCCCGGCTATGTATGGGTGGATGAAGAATGGAAATGGGCGAACGGGCGTTATGTATGGTCTGGAGGCTATTGGGCAAGGCCGCCTTACCGGGGAGCCGTTTGGATACCCGGCCGCTGGGCACGCACCCGCTATGGCCTGCAATGGGTTCCCGGCCACTGGAGAAGAAGGCGTTGATCCGTTTGCTGCAATTCGGCCCTCAAAAAATAATTCAACCCATCTCGCCTCAGGCGAGACGGGTTTTTTGTTAAACGGCTCAGCCGATCTGTTTAAAATCGATAATTTTCCGCCTTCTAAAAACTGAATATGCTATTCTTCCGGAAGAAAACCACGATTGTTTTATTGATTATCCTCTGCTCCTCATCCTTTTCCTATGCGCAATATGGCAGCTCTATCAAATGGAGCCGGGATGGCAACGCCTATTATGAAG